>JBAVGL010000125.1:0-6954 GCA_049684795.1 Chitinivibrionales bacterium
TTGGTGCACTGCTCGGGCTTGAACTTGTAGGCGCCATGCGATGTTCCGATGGAGATCGCCAGGGAATCGACGCCGGTTTTCCCCACGAAATCAACGACGTCGTCGGGCTGGGTGTAGATCGCCTTAGCGGCCTGCACGTCGTCTTCGATGCCCGCGAGCACGCCGAGCTCTCCCTCGACTGTGATATCGTATTTATGCGCGTACTCGACCACTTTTTTGGTGAGTTCGACGTTTTTATCGTAGGGATGGGCCGAACCGTCGATCATGACGGACGAGAAACCGGTCTCGATGCACGACACGCACAGTTCGTAGGTGTCGCCGTGGTCGAGGTGCAGCGCGATGGGGATGTTGCCGCCCATTTCCTTGGCCATCTTGACCGCGCCCTCGCCCATGTAGCGGAGCATCGTCTGGTTGGCGTACTTGCGCGCGCCGCTCGACACCTGCAGGATGACCGGCGATTTTGACTGCACGCATCCGGTGATGATTGCCTGGAGCTGTTCCATGTTGTTGAAATTATACGCCGGAATGGCGTAGCCGCCGGTGACGGCCTTCTTGAACATTTCACGCGTATTGACAAAACCTAAATCCTTATAGCTGACTGGCATGGTAATAATCCTTTCGTCACTATGTTATTATTTCTTTTTTTCTTTCGGCGCTTTTTTCGGTTTCTCGGCATCGGACTTGGGCGCTTTCTTCGACTTGACCTTTTCTTTTTCGGGTTTTTTCTCCGTAGATTCCTCGGCCCCGCCGGAGGCGCCTTCTTCGGCGGGCGCCGCCTTTACTTTCGCGGCCTTAGGTTTTTCCGATGCCTTGGTTTTTTCCTCTTTGGGCTTGTCCGCCGCTTTTGCTTTTGCCGGTTTTTCCGCCTTTTCAGCGGGCGCTTTTTCCGTTTTTGCCGCCTGGCCAGTCCCCGCGGCCTGCGTTGAGCCAGGAGTCCCGATTTGCTTGCGCTGTTTTTTGCGCAGGCGCGCCAATTCCTCGGCGCCTCTGCCGGTAAGTTCGATGATGACGAGGAGCGCGTTGTCGCCCTTGCGCTCGCCCAGTTTTATGATGCGCGTATAACCGCCCTCGCGGTCTTTGAATGAAGGGGCGATATCGCTGAACAGTTTATGCAGAATGGTCTTGTCGGTTATTGTCTTCGCCGCGATGCGGATCGAATTAAGGCCGCCTTTTTTTCCGAAAGTGATCAACCGTTCGACAACGGAGCGCGCTTCCTTGGCCTTGGCCAGGGTGGTGATGATCCGCTCTTTGTCAAGAATCGAGGTGGCCAGGTTCGCCAGCATCGAATCCCGATGGCTCTTGGGCATTCCCAGTTTTCTTCCGCTTTTCAAATGACGCATGATTGAAGCCTTATCCTTTTTATATTTCGGGCGGGTTTAGAACCTGCCCCGACATTTTCAATTTGTACGGGCGGATATTTCGTCTTGTACGGGCGGGTTCTAAACCCGCCCAAACGCCCCTACATTAAATCCTGCAAATCCTGTAAATCCAGGGTACCTGCCTGCACTAACGTTTCGGTAGGCAGGTCCTGATTATAACTTCGGCTCAATACCCATGATCTTGTCGACTTCCATGCCGAACACTAGCCCTAAATTGCTGAGGATCTGGTTGAGCTCGATGAGGGATTTTCTCCCGAAATTCTTGTACTTGAGCATATCCGCCTCCTGGTTCCTGACCAGGTCGGCAAGCGTATGGATATTGCCCGCGCGCAGGCAGTTGGCCGAACGGACCGAAAGTTCCAGTTCGTCAACGCGCATTTTGAGCAGCTGGCGCAGCTTGTCGATCTTTTCGTCCTTGATGCTCTCTTCAACGGGCTCCAGCTCGCCTTCGAAATTGACGAAGACTTCAAGATGGTCCTGCAGCAGCTTTGCCGCGTAGGCTAAAGCATCTTCGACGGTGATGCTGCCGTCGGTGGTCAGGTCCATGATGATCTTATCGAGGTCCGTACGCTGGCCAACGCGCGTGTTTTCGACCACGAAGTTGGCCTTGATGATCGGTGAAAACAGCGCATCAATGGGAATTGTCCCGATAGGATCGTCTTCACGCTTGTTCTGTTCGGCCGACACATAGCCGCGGCCGTCGGTCACGCGCAGTTCCATTTTTAGCTTGGCGTGCTGGTTAATGGTGGCGATATGCAGGTCGGGATTAAGGATCTCGACATCAGGGTTCTTTTCGAAGTCCGACGCCTTGACCTCTCCCTCACCGCTTGCGTCGAGACGAAGCATGGCGTCTTCGTCGGACAGGAGCTTGAGCCGGAGCTGTTTAATATTGAGGATAATGTCGGTGACATCTTCAACAACGCCTTTGATTGTTGAGTATTCATGCTGAACCCCATCGCTTTTGAACGAGACCACGGCCGCGCCTTGCATCGAGGAAAGCAAAATCCGCCGCAGGGAATTCCCGATTGTGTATCCCCAGCCCCGTTCCAATGGTTCAATAACAATACGTCCATAATTAGGGACATCGTCCGGGTTCTCAATTTTGATGCTTTTTGGCATCAATAAACTTTTCCACTTCATGTGCCATTGTCTCCTCTTTATTTGGAGTATAATTCAACAACCAGATGTTCCTGAACATCCACGGGTATATCGCCGCGATCGGGTGTGCGCACAACGGTCCCCGTTAATTTAACTTTGTCAACGGACAGCCACTCGGGTATGTCCTTCGCGGACTTGAGCGCGCTGTGAATCGTGTCAAGGCCCTTGCTCTTTTCGCGCACCTGGATAATGTCGCCTTCCTCGCACTGGAATGAAGGGATATTGACCCTTTTTGCATTGATGCTGAAATGGCTGTGCAGAGCCAGAAGCCGTGCGGCGCTCCGTGACGGGGCAAACCCGAGGCGGTAGATGACATTGTCAAGCCGAAGTTCCAGCATCCTGAGAAGGTTTTCACCGGTGACGCCTTGTTTTTGAGCGGCCTTTTTGAAGTAATTGTGGAATTGGCGCTCCAGAACCCCGTAAATACGGCGCATCTTCTGCTTTTCACGGAGCTGCGCATTATATTCAGACGTGGAGCGACGGCGCTTCGTCATCCGCGCTCCGGGCGGATACGCCCTGCGTTCGACGGCGCATTTCTCCGATTTGCACCGCTCGCCCTTGAGCATTAATTTGACGCCTTCCCTGCGGCACAACCTGCACCGCGAATCATGGTACACTGCCATAATATTTTTTTCTCCTCTTATACTCTTCTGCGCTTAGGTGGACGACAGCCGTTATGGGGTATCGAGGTATAATCCTTGATAGCCGATATTTTAATACCGCTCGATGCAAGCGCCCTGATGGAGCTCTCGCGACCGTTCCCGGCGCCCTTGAGATGGACTTCGACTTTTCTCACCCCGGCGTCGTAGGCCAGCTTACCCACGACTTCAGCCGCTATCTGGGCGGCGAAGGGGGTGCTTTTGCGCGAGCCCTTGAACCCTGACTTGCCCGGTGAACCCCAGGCAATCACGTTTCCCTGCAAGTCCGTAATATTGATAAGCGTGTTATTAAAGGTTGCCCTCACGTGCGCGATACCTTCGGCTCCCGCTCTTTTCTTCGGTTTCTTGGGCGCGGCTTTCTCCGCCGATGCCGTCTTGTCGTCAGCGGCCACATCTTCAGCCGCACCATCGGCTTTGCTTTTGCCGCCCGCCGCCTTGCCGGACGCTTTTCCCGACGCAGCCTTGCCGGTTTTGCCTTCCGCTCCTTTATCCGCCGGGGCTTTGTCGACCGGAGCTTTGTCGGCCGAGGTCTTTTCAGCCGAGGCCTTTTCAGCCGAGGCCTTTGCCACTTTACCGGCCGAGGCCTTGGCTTTCGCAGCTTTATCGTCCGCGGGTTTATCGTCCGCGGGTTTTTCCTTCTCTTTAGCCATTACGTAGTACCTCTCTTATGATTGAGTATTATCCTTTGGAAGGCGCCTTCTTCTTGCCCGCAATGGTCTTACGAGGGCCTTTCCTCGTGCGGGCGTTTGTCCGCGTACGCTGTCCGCGGACCGGCAGTCCCCTGCGGTGCCGCAGCCCCCGGTAACAGCCGATGTCCATCAGCCGTTTGATGTTCATGCGGACATTAGCGCGAAGATTGCCCTCTATGGTAAATTCCCCGTCGATGATCTTGCGAACGCGGTCGAGCTCCTCTTCGGAAAGGTCACTGACTTTCTTGTAAAAATCAATGCCCGCTTTCGTGCATATCTTCCGTGACGACGAGCGTCCGATGCCGAATATGTACGTGAGCGCTATTTCGCTCCGTTTATTGTTTGGTATGTCAATTCCCGCAACACGCGCCAAAGTACTGCCTCCCTGCCCTTAACCGGGCCCATAGTATTGATAAAATCCGTTATCCCTGCCGCTGCTTGTGTTTGGGGTTTTTTGAACAGATGACCCGCATCACCCCTCGACGCTTGATCACTTTGCAGCCGTTGCACAATTTCTTGACCGATGCTCTGACTTTCAAAATTATTTCTCCCCGTGATTATTTATACCGATACACTATTCTTCCCCGTGTCAAGTCGTAGGGGGAAAGTTCGATAAGGACCTTGTCGCCCGGAAGGATGCGTATGTAATTCATCCTCATTTTTCCGGAAATATGCGCCAGTATTATATGTTCGTTTTCAAGCTGGACCCGAAAAGAGGCGTTTGGCAGCGTCTCCACGACGGAGCCTTCCACCTGTATCGATTCCTGCTTTGACATAGATCTCTTTATCCTTATAGAGAACCTGCTATCCTCCGATAGCAGGTAAGATACTCTAAGCTCGAAGTACCTCCGCTAACGCGTAGATACTTCAAGCTAAGAGTATCTAATATGACCGCCGGCCACGCAAACGTCCTTTTTTCAAAAAGCCCTCGTAGTTACGCATTTGCAAATGATACTCAAGTTGTTGCAATGTGTCAAGCGCAACGCCCACGACGATCAACACGCTCGTGCCCCCGAAATAAAAGGTGACGTTGAAAATCCCCAGGAGCAGAAACGGGACGACCGCGATGAACGCCAGGAAAACCGAGCCCGGCAGCGTGATCCGGGTAAGGACCTGGTCAAGATATTCTGCCGTTTTCTTTCCCGGACGAATGCCCGGAATGAACCCGCCCGATTTTTTCAGGTTGTCGGCAATGTCCATGGGGTTGAAAATAATGGCCGTGTAAAAATAGGTAAAGAAAATAATAAGCAGCGCGTAGATGCTGTCGTGCACCGGATGTCCCGGCAGAAACATGGTGGTGATGTCTTCCACGACCGACGATTCCGGAAAGAACTGCTTGAGCATGCTGGGCGCGAACATGATCGATGAAGCGAAAATGATCGGAATGACGCCCGCCATATTTACGCGCAGGGGCAACACCGTGTTCTGGCCGGCGTACATTTTTGTGCCCACGACTTTCTTGGGCGTTTGAATGGGTATCCTCCGGGTGGCCTGCGTCATGAGCACGATGAACGCGGTCATTGCGAAAACAATCGCGAGCACGATGATTTCAACGAAAGGGTGCCGCGTACCCGCGGCCAGCTGCTGGAATTCCCCGATGATCGCATTGGGCAGCCGGTCGACGATCCCGATAAAAATGATGAAGGAAATGCCGTTGCCGATGCCCTTGTTGGTGATCTGCTCTCCAAGCCACATGATGAAAATTGTTCCCGTCGTAAGGCTTACGGCGGTCACGAAAGTGAACAACGGCCCCGGCATTGAAGGGAGCACCGCATGCATGCCGGTTGACGGCGAAACAATGCTCCTCAGGAAAACGCTGACGCCCAGAGACTGGAACAGCGAAATGATGACCGTTCCGTACCGCGTGTACTGGGTGATTTTTTTGCGCCCTTCCCCGCCTTCACGTTGAAGCTTATGGAAGTATGGGAAAACCGTGGCAAGCAATTGTATGATAATGGAAGCGCTGATATAGGGCATCACGCCCATCGCAAACACCGTGGCCTTGCCCATCGCCCCGCCCACGAACATGTCGTAGAGGCCGAGCAGCGTGTTCTTCGACTGTGAAAAGAACTCGGCCAGGACCGAAGAATTGATGCCCGGCGTGGGAATATGGCCGCCGATCCTGTAAATAAATATCGCAAGGAGCGTGAAACCGATCTTCTTGCGGAGATCGGGAATCCTCAAAATATTCTTAAAAGTCTCAAGCAGTTGCACGGGTTATTACCTCGGCTTTCCCTTTTGCTTTTTCTATTTTTTCCCGCGCTGATTTTGAAAACGCATGCGCCCTGATCACGAGGCTTTTCGTAAGGTCTCCGTTGCCGAGGATTTTAACCGGCAGTGATTTTGAATGCGTCAGTTTGTTTTCAAGCAGCCACTGCTCCCCGATTTCCTTGTCCTTGGTCTCAGTTTTTTCAATGTCGCCGATATTGACAGTTTGAAATTGTTTCTTGAAAATATTGGTGAATCCCCTCTTCGGAATTCGCCGGATAAGGGACGTCTGGCCGCCTTCAAAATACGGTTTATGTTTCACGCCGACCCGCGATCCCGCGCCCTTGTGGCCGCGCCCCGCGGTTTTTCCCGTGCCGGAGCCGCTCCCGCGTCCCAAACGTTTGGTCGTCCTTTTTGAACCTGCCGCGGGTTTTATGTCATTGAGCTTGAACATGGCTACACTCCACTTGTTTTATCCACCCGTACCAGGTGGTGTATTGACTTGACCATCCCCCGTATGCTGGACGTGTCGTTCTGGACAACGGAATGCCCGAGCTTGGTAATGCCAAGGGCCTTGAGCGTGAGTTTTTGTTTTTTTATTTGTCCGATGCCGCTTTTTACCTGCGTTATTCTAATTTTTCCGTTTTTTGCGTTCATTGCTTGACTTCCACCTTCTCCGGAACAGGCATCTGACGCAGCGCGTAGATTTGTTCGCGTGTTTTAAGTTTAAGCAGCCCGTCCATGGTGGCTTTCACGACATTGTGTGCGTTCGTGGTGCCGATGCATTTGGTGAGGATATTGTGCACGCCCACCAGTTCAAGAACCGCGCGCGCCGGACCGCCCGCGATGACGCCGGTACCC
>JBAVGL010000126.1:0-4488 GCA_049684795.1 Chitinivibrionales bacterium
GTAAAGAAATCTTGTTTAGTATTTCTTTTCCCGTAATTTTAGCAGCATCACGAACTTCACAATAATGACCTTGATTTTTGCCATGAGTTAGGATTGAAGGTTCATCGATATCAAACGCATACGCAATTTGGAAACCAGCTTGGGATAGACCTAAACTCATCCCGCCGGGGCCGCAGAATGATTCGACAGCCTTAAAACTAAACCTTGAGATAGAATCTTCAACCGAATTTGTGCCGTAGTGATTTTGGTCTTCACGAAGTGCCAATCGAGCGATGACCTTTGATTTTTTACCATTCATTTTCATGCTACCAATATAATAGATGTGACTCTCTGTCTGCAAATGCGCCGCACGATGCGGCGTTTCTCTTGGGCGCTGCATCCCCATTAATTCAAAAATATGTTTTCCCCAAACTAGTATTTAGTTTTTCGGCGGCGGCTATTTGTTTTAATCGTTCCAATTTATTGACCGGTTAGCGTAGAATACAGGATTACTCCCATACCCCGCCACAGATCCCGGCGTGCGGATTTTTCGCACCGGGCTCTTCACGGCACTCGCTTTTCGTGGCGCTATCGCAAATACTGCAAGAACGACAGTTGTAAACCTTCGTTGTTCAACCGGCTCAGATTTGAGACATTATAATAATCCCACATTTGCATGAACGTTTGCCAGTTATAGCTTTTCCGTTCACTTCTGCGATTGAGCCAGCGGTAAAGCGTATATCTGAAAATATCATATATCTGCCGGACACGTTTCGAGTTTCCGACAACACCGAAATAATTTTTCAGACCGTTAAGCTTCGTCTTTACCATTCCCATGATCCATGCCATGCGCTTATCCCGATGTATCCTGCACCATTCCTTGAAATTCGCCGCTATTCGACGCATACGCTGCGGGTCGGTGGTTATTCGCACAGTGTCTATGCCGCGCCGTGTCGTGATCCATCGAAACTCAAAGCCAAGAAACCTGAATGTTTCGCTTTCCTTCTTATGAAAGCGATTGAACATCAACTTTCGTGTCTTTTCCTCCGACAGAGTTAGCGAGAATTTTGCAAGGCGTGTTTTCAGCCGACGGTGGAAACTCGCCGCGTCCCTATGGTATCTGAATGCCGCTACAAAGTCATCGGCGTAGCGGACCAGGAACGCGTTACCGTCGCTCTTCCTTTCTACATCGCTTTTAAACCATTTATCGAGCGCATAATGAAGATAAATATTCGCCAAAACCGGACTCACGATACTGCCTTGCGGGGTTCCATTCTGAGGATGATCAACCGATCCATCCGGATTGAGCACACCCGCATTGAGCCATTTGCGTATAAGGCGGATAAACGAACGGTCATCAACTCTAAGCTCCAGCATTTTGACTAAAAGCTCATGATCGATGCTGTCGAAGAATTTCCGTATGTCCGCTTCAACCACCCATACATACTTCCGGCGAATCTCTTCCTGAAGCGTTTCGACTGCTTGCCGCGCTGAAAGATGCGGCCGGTAGGCAAAACTACAGTCGAGAAACAACGGTTCGAACAGGGCTTCCAGTATTCGGCGCGCCAGATTTTGAACGATTTTATCTTCCAGCGCGGGAATACCCAGCGGTCGCTGTCCGCCATTGCTCTTGGGAATGAACACTCTGCGCACCAGTCGCGCGTGATACCGCTTCTGTTTCAGCCTTTCTTCAAGGTCTATGAGGTTGCGTTGCAGGTTCTTACCGTATTCTTCATACGTCACACTGTCAACGCCGGCAGCCGCATCTTTATTCAATTCACGATACGCCTGCTCAAGCATGACCCTGTTGAAGAAGCTATACAGACTGCGAAACCGTCTTCTCTTGCAGCGTTGCGCCGCCTGTGCTATTCCATGCAGTGAGGTTTGCATCATCAGCATCCCATCTGACGTTACGGGGTGATGTTGGTTCCTTCCAGGGGCTCCATCGCCTTTCTCCCGGAACCTTGTTCCTTTGCATGTTGCGTGCCATGTACGCCCCTTCCCCCTGTAAGCGGCTTTCCCGCTCTCCGAGTACTATGAGCGTATCCGACTCCCTGTGCACCGTCAACCGTCCTTCTTTGTTGTTGTCCGGTTTACCCTTGGAAATCAAGGGAGTGCATTGGGCCTCTCAAGTTCCTGACATCTTCTCTCCATGCATGCCACGTTCTATAACCCCGGCGGACTCTCCGCACCTCGCCAAAAGCGGTGCTTCGGTGATGGCTTCCACGACGTTGACCGTGTCGCCGTCCGCATTAACGTTATATCGGGGCTGAATGTTCTTCAGGAGTCACGACCCTCCCTGTGGCCTGCATAGTTCCCTGTCTACACTTCATGCGTCTCGTTCTGCGATGATGGCTGGGCGACGCCTTTACCGTGGCGAAGACCACCTGTGCGCTACCTGCTCGCACGCAAGACTCGGTACCGGCGGGTGGCTGACCCTTACCGGATAAAGACTTCTGTTCTGTCCGTGCCCGGTTGTCGGTTGCACATCGAAAACAGTCACTCTATAAAAAGACATCAAGCTTGGCTTGACGTACCAACGTTCCAGGCATTGCTGAAGTTGCCGCATTGGCGACATGACGGCTGCGAGCGAAGCGAAGACGCCGACGGAGCCATCAGAGCGGCAATTTGCGGCGGTGCTCACACCGCCCAGCATGCGACGTGTTAGCGGCTGTAAATTTGAACGCTACTATAATTCAATTCTTGCCGCCGCTCTTTTCTTTTTGTCTTTCATAGCGTACGTTGTTTTCAGCGCATGGATGCGCATTAATTTAACAATGGGGCATCTTAATCTTTGCTTCATCAATTTTCAGGAGGAAGATGAACTCCGTTAACATCAAAAGGTAGCGGACCAACACCTTTTCTTACTATATCACCACATTTGTTGCGAGCTACCCAACCACCAGGAACCATTTCAATTGTAACCGAACCCTGATTGCACTCCTGTAGCCTAAGCACTTCCCGCCGCTCTTTTTCTTGCTTCTCCTGCTGCTCCCGCTGCTTATTGATTTCCATTTGTGCTTTTATGCGCTCAGTTTGGAGATGAGCAATCTGGTTCTTGCCAATCGAGTCAATTATTGCTCCTTTTGTGACCAACAGTTCAGCAATGCCTGTTTTGTTATGCATGGATGCCCTCATCAGGGCAGACCAACTATTATTGTCTTTCGCATTAATATCCGCGCCTTTTTCGATTAAAAGTTCGACAACCTCGCTATAACCATTTTCAGATGCCACCATAAGAGGTGTTACTCCATTAATATTTGCGGCGTTAACATCTGCCCTTTTTTCGATCAATAATTCAGCCATTTCTATGCAATTATTTTCAATTGTCTCCAAAAGAATAGTCTGGCCATGATTATCTTTCGCATTTACATCCGCACCCTTTTCAATTAGTAGTTCAGCGATGGCTTTTATGCCATACCTAACGGATTTTTTGCTGTTAGCTGCTTCGAAAAGAGCAGTCTGGCCATTATTATCTTTCGCATTAATGTCTGCTCCTTTTTCGATCAACAGTTTAACGATGTCTTCATGGCCGTATGCAGATGCCCATCTAAGAGCAGTTCTCCCATAATCAATATCCTTTTCATTTACATTCGCGCCTTTGGAAATAGCTTTTTGTGCCTCTTCCGGGTCTTTGGTTTCTATGTACCGGGAAAAATGCGCGGCACAATTGAAAAGTGTGCAAAGAACCAGAAGTGCAATCACGTTGCGAAAAAAAGAATTCGTTTGGTTTTTGATATTCACAATTCCTTCATTGGCTGAACCTGAAAATGCATTTAACTAATTTCGAATCTAGTTGGACTTGTCTGGTACTATCTCTTCCGTCCTTCTTGATTTTCTTTCCGGTTTAATTTTCATGTTATAATTGGCTATGAACCAATGAATACTAAAACTGAAGGTGGCGTAATCTAATTCACTAAAGCCGGGAATACTGTAACCATCGACGTTGCTGGTAGAATCTTCACAAAAGTATCCAGAGGCAAAGCCCAGACTCAAACTTACTGGTAGTTTCTGAAACCCATAGCCCAATGCAGCCTCGAATATTAAAGATTTGGATTCACTTGGAATATGTGTCTTAACTGTTTGCGGAGAGACATAGCAGCCGACGTCAAAATAGAGGCCGGGATTGCCTGGCCTTGTTGAAATGAATCCGCCAGCGACAAAACTGCCGCTTGCCATACCAGGATAGGTGGAATCGTTTGTAATCACGGATACTGCATTGTAGCCAATTGAAATCCCGGCAATAAAATGATTCAAAAAAGGCAAGTTGTTCGGTGGCGAGGCTATTGAAATCATGGGGGAATATCGCAGAATTTGCAAGTTCTTTTCTCCTTCGTTATCAACGCGGTCATTTGCAGAAAAGGATGCATATGAGAAATGGCAATTTAAGGAAAGCAGGGGACCCGGAATAATGGAAAATGAAGCATAGATGTCGGGCGAAAAACTCGAGCCTTCATAATCCTTCTGCGTTATCAGGTTTTCATTCACGCCGTAACCATAACTGTACCC
>JBAVGL010000127.1:0-2968 GCA_049684795.1 Chitinivibrionales bacterium
AACCAGAGTAAATAACATCGACTCTTTGCTTACCCAGGCCGAGAAGATCTCGTTGCTTCCTGAACGCGAGCCGGCTATTTCCCGATTAGGGTTAAACGCATTTACCTATTATTCGGAAGGACTGCACGGCCTTGGCTCGGGGGGAAATGGCGGAGGATCGTATACCGCCACGCAATTTTGCCAGGCCTATGGATTAGGAGAAACATGGGACGTGAACATTATGCAGCAGGCGGGCGCGCAGATCGCTCACGAAGCGCGGGCCAGCAATAATGCAGGCAAGTTTGGACTTCTTATACGAGCGCCAAACGCCGATATCGGCCGCGATCCCAGGTGGGGCCGGACCGAGGAATGCTACGGCGAGGAGCCTTTTCTGGTAGGGAAAATGGCTGCGGGACTCATCCAGGGTTTTCGTGGCGCTAACCCTAAATATTTTATGCTGGAATCCATGTGTAAACATATGATGGCAAACAGCAATGAAGCCAATCGAATGCGCTCCTCTTCCAATTTTAACCAGCGGCTTATGATGGAGTATTACGGCAAATCTTTTGAAATAGCGCTGTTGGAAGGGCCTGCCCAATCGTACATGACCGCCTACAATCAGGTCAATGGCGTGGATTGTATATGGAACCAGTCCATTAAAAACATGGTCCGGCACGTTTGGAAATGGGACGGCGCCGTGTGTTCGGATGACGGCGATCTGTCGGGGTCTTCAAATCCCGCATATACAACCGAGGCCCAAAAATGCGCCGCAGCCATTAAATATGGAACGATAAGCGCCTTTGACGATGGCTCCTCTTTTGGAACGGCCCCTGCCGACGCAATTACGGGCGGATACATGACTATCACCGACGTCGATACCGTCATCAGAAATACTTTTCGAATACGGACCCGTCTGGGCGATTTGGACCCTGCCTCAAGCGTACCCTATAAATCCTTAACCGGAACGCCCTGGACCAGCGATTCGGCCAAGGCGCTTGCGAGGCTAGTAACGCAAAAATCCATCGTTCTCCTGAAGAACCTGAACAACACGCTCCCCCTCAACAAAAGCACCATACAATCGATCGCCGTCATCGGCGCGATAGCGGACTCGGTTACCATAGATTGGTATGGCGGAACTCCTCCATTTAAAGTTACTCCGCACGCCGGAATCGTTTCCAAGGTCGGGACCGGCGTCACCGTGACCTACGCGGCGGACAATACCAATAGCGCAGCCGTCAACGCGGCCAAGGCGTCGCAGGTGGCCATTGTTTTCGCGGGGAACCATCCGACCTGCGCCGCCGGGTGGGGAGTTTGCTCGGACCCCAGCGAAGGCAAGGAAGGTATTGACAGAACGCAAATAACCCTTAACGCGACCCAGGAAACCTTGATCGAGCAGGTGCATGCAGCGAATCCCAAAACCATTCTGGTGCTCATCAGCAGCTTTCCCTATGCGATTACCTGGGAAAAGGACAGCCTTCCCGCGATCGTCCACATGACGCATTGCAGCGAGGAAACCGGAGACGCCCTGGCCGATGTCTTGTTCGGCGACTACAATCCCGCGGGCAGGCTCACCCAGACCTGGGTCCGGGCGCTTACCGATCTTCCCACGATGACGGACTATGACATCACAAAAGGCCGGACCTATATGTATTTCACCGGAACGCCGCTGTTTCCCTTCGGCTACGGTTTAAGCTATAGCACATTTACCTACGCAAATCTCGTCACGAGCGCCAGCAACCTGTGTCAGGGCTCCATTAACGTAAGCGTCGACGTCACTAATACCGGCACCCTCGCCGGAGACGAAGTGGTGCAGCTTTACGTGAAGTACCCGGGTTCGGCGGTCCCCCGGCCCAACAAGCAGCTCCGGGGATTCAGCCGGGTAAACATTGCGGCCGGCGCGACGACGACGGTTACCATTCCGCTGCTCTATAAGGACATCGCGTATTGGGATTCAACCCAGTCTAATTGGGTGGGGGAGAACGGAAGCATCCAGATCCTGGTGGGCGGCTCGTCGGACAGTTCCGCCTTGACATTGAGTAAAACCGTGTCGGTATGCTCGGGAATAGTCGGCGTTATCCAAGCCAGGTCGACGAATGGTTCCAGCGGCGCCGTTTTCTCCATGACCTGTCCGATGACCATCGAGCGCCAGGGAGCGTCAATGGGTATAGCGGTGACGTTTAAGTCCGCCGCCAGTTGCGATTTAAGCGTTTTTGACCTGAGAGGCGTGCGTGTCGGACATGCAAGTGGAAAATTGACGTCGGGCAACGGCTATCTTTCCCTGGGCAGAACGCTCCATGCGGGACTTTACGTGGTCTCCGGCCGTATCAATGGCGATGAATATTCGAAGATATGCCTGGTGAAGTAAAAGGCGTTTAATTTACACCTCCTTTAAACACGCAATGCAAAACCTCTCACGGGGTTTTGCATTGTGTGTTTTCGCTCCGGCATTCAGCGAAAGCATTTCGGCCCCATCTGAGATGGTTGAGTGCAAATTGATTTTTTACTTGTCTGGTTGGAGCATTTATCTACTTTTTTCAAAGCGTATTAATCTCATCGCTCCATTACCTTCGCTTTTTACAAAATAAATTCCTTGGTTTAATCCTAGTTTTGCCATGAAAGAATTTAAGTTCGACTTTTGGTCTAAAGGAATTTTAGCAATGAACCTTCCTGAAACGGAAAAAATATTTCCGAAGCCGATATTATTATTTATATGATTTATTGGCTTATTGGTAATGGCTATTTTTTCAATGCAAATAGTCGGCGGTGCACAGCCAATAGAATCAATTTTAACGGACCCATCTTTTGAAACTTTGTAGAAAGTAAAATAATTTTCAGTACAACCCAATGGGCAATCGCCATATCCTGCATATTGATGAAAATACCAATGAATAGAATCATTGTAAGCATTCAGACCCCAAGTTGCCTCGCCATTTTCCGGGGTGAATATCGGACCTAGTTTTAATATTCCGTTTTCGGGTGGTGAATATCC
>JBAVGL010000128.1:0-2769 GCA_049684795.1 Chitinivibrionales bacterium
GTGGTAGCCCGGGTCCTTGGGCAGGGCCAGTTGAAATCGGAAAAAAACAGGGGATATTTTCTTGTACCATCCATGAGCTTATTAAGGGTGTGCGACTTGGGAAAAAGGACAATATTTTAATTTTTGAAGCATACAGCGGAAGTAAGTCTTATGATGTTGTGGTAAATGTTGATTCATGTATTACGGGCACTACCAAAGAGCCTTCTTCCCGCTGATATGTGCACCGGAGGGATCGCATGGAAAAAAATAGGCAGGGTTTGGTGCTTTCCTTTAAAAACAGTTTTTCAAAAAATCGGGCTGTCATAAAATAAACAAAGGCCCCGAATACCATTTCCGGTTTCAAGGGCCTTTTGAAAAAATTATGCTTGCTTCTGTTTACTTACCGACAAAAACCGTTTTTACGAATTTTTGGTCAAGTCCCAAGCATTCCAATAAATAAGTTCCTGCGGGAACTTTTGCTAAGGAAATAGAGCTTGTGCTTGCACCGGCGGTTCTTGCGGAAACAATGGTCCGACCGCTCGTGGATACCAATCGAACCGTAAATTGGCCATTTCCAGGAAGGGTAAGAATCATTTTCCCGCCCGAAATTTCCGTGCTTAAGGAAATAGGAATGGAATTCTTCACCATGCTTTCCGAAGAACTTTTAACCGACACCACGCTGGGGTTCGTTAAAATAATCAGCATCACGCTGTAATAATGCAACTGGGGAATTGTTTTGGTAAATGTAGAACCAGTGAGTGGGGTCGTTACAACTGAATCATTCAGGTTCGACGATAAACGAATTGCATCCCACTGGGCATGTGTTGGAATTGGTGGTTTCCCCTGACTTACCCAAGTAGTGAAGGTGTTGCTATGGGTCGTGTCCACCAGGAATGTTTCGACCTGGGCTGAACCCGTCCAGGGAATATTATTGACGGTAAGGTTAATTGCGTCAGTTGGCGTTGAATTCTGCAATTGTGTTGCAAAATGACTGTAGATAAGGATTTGAATGGCATTATTGTTGCTGTCGCAGGTGGCCACCAGATTCACGCCATCGGTAGTGCTGACGCCGCCGCTCGAAGAGATTTCAAAGTCGCCTAACTTATGGAGCAACCGATACGCCTGAAAAACCGGCTTTTCAATGTCCCATGAATTGGCATAGGAAGAATCTCCCCTGCAAAGCAACCCGTAGTCCGCTACTTGAAAACTTAGGTTGGAAGTGCTGAGTTGTTGTTCCTCATAGAGATCCGAAATCGCCCAATAGGCAAACATCGGTGGCGGGGGGTAACCGGTTCCACCTTCATTGAGCAAATGGACTGTTTTTGCCAACCAGCTTGCGCTTTGAACCATATCTCTTTGAACAGTTTGATAAGTATATGAGGGCCCCATTTCATCACAAAAGACCGGGCCTGTAAACCATGAATAATGTTTCATGGAATCGGTGACCATTTTTTGAACGGCGGCAGAATTGGTGGCATTGAGTACGTTTCCATTTATGCCTATACTGGTCAAGGCATTATCTGCATACCAATGATAGGTCAGAAAATCAATCTGGGTTCCCATCTTGCCGGTCGCGGCATTTGTGCCGGTATGACAATGGTTCAACAAATTGCTTAAATTGGCGCCCCCCTGAAAAATGTTCGTGCCTTCACAGGCCGGACCACCCACCCGCACCTGCGGGTCCGCTTGTTTTAAACCTTGTACAGTGTAATCGAAAAGTGTCAAGTAATCCGGCGAGAAGTCAACGTACCACCAATCGGGTTCGTTCCAAACCTCGAAATACCAATTATTGCGGACCTCGGCAGCGGTCCATTTCGCCTCGCAATGCGTTACAATGCTGTCCATGAGCGCCACCCATTGTCCCCAGCCATGTCCTGTCGGAATAGATCTATTTGGGGTGACGCCATTATACCATGCTCCAGTAACTTCGCTTCCAGATGTACCTGAAGCGGATGCAAGAGCCGGCGGCGTGCAGCTTATTTCAACAACGGGATGCATTCCCGCGGCAATCCCGATGCTGTAAACCGAATCGAACCGTGTCCAGTTTAGGGTAAGAGTTGTGGTGGTTGCGGCGGTTACAAGTCCGACATCCGCATCAAGCACGGCATGGCCCCGCCAATATTTAAAACCCGCTTCATTATGCCCAACCTTTAATGCATTACCGATTCCCCTGCCCCAATAGGTATGAATTAAGGTGTTTTGATGATCGGTTGCAACACCCATTTCATAAAATCTGTTCCATGGTTGGGTACGAGTATTGGCCTGAACAGTCAAATTGTAGCTCGTGGCCCGCGCTTCGAACAGACAGGCGGCAAAAACAGCGATTGTTGCCGCGTAGAAAGCAAGCCGGTGTTTCATTGAATATCTCCTTTGCAAATATTAGTAAAATTTCTGTTTGAAAATTTTTTTCATTTGCTTAATTAAAAATCAAATCGCGCCTTCAATGTCCACCACCAATCGCTATTTCCGATTGTGACATCGGTAAAATCAGCAAAACCATTTGCCATGACCGTTGTTTTGGGCATCAAATGATCATTGGCTATTTGTCCGATAATGTTAACATGGGGGCCTAGTGATTTGCGACCATAAAAAGACCATTTAGTAAATGAATGCTGTTGATAAGAAGGAGGCAACGGTTTCATGTCGTACTCGACATTGGTAATACTGTTCGGATAAGGACTATACCAATATTCAAGTTCCAAACCAAGCACATCTATAAGCCTAAATTTAGGAAAGAATAAATTGACAATCGGATACCATGGTTCAAAAAAATTAAAACCAAGCATCGCC
>JBAVGL010000129.1:0-5102 GCA_049684795.1 Chitinivibrionales bacterium
GATATGGGCAAAAATATCGTGCGTCGTCAACCGATGAACAGAGAGCGCGGAAATGATCCTCAATGCCATTGGCCGATAAGCAGGTCGGGTATACGATTGAAGGATTTTTGCTTCAAGGACCTGGCTGCAATCTATAACCGCCTTTATATCCTGGTCTGCCCTGAATGATGTGTTCTCCCGGAGTACATTCCAATAGCTGTCATAAGCAATCACGCCGGGGTAATCATCCGGCACCTGTGAATTAATTACTTTTTTCATTGCAATGGAAAGCGATTTCAAAACTTCACGCTTTTCAACCACCGTCACCTGCTCAAACACATCTATGTAGTCCGGATGTACCGGGAAAAGCCTGACAAATTCATCTAACCGCTCGTTCATATTTCCATAAAATTTAGTGAACTGCTGGAGGTAGGTTCGAACTTTATTCTGCTGCTCCGGGGTTTTTCTCAACAAGCGCTGCTCAACCACAAATTTAATGTCTTTACGGATAATTGAGATCTGCTCAAACCGGTCTTTTACCCTACGAAGCGTATCGGACACGAATTGAAAGCGTGGGCTATCGAAAATTGCTTCCTGTACGCCGGCCACGAAACGGAACCGTAAATCCTTACAAATTTCACCAATCTCACGGAGAAAGTTCAGATCAAGAACAAGCTCGGTATCTTTGCGCGTCCGAAGATAGTCGAGCAGCTCGTCAACGACAAGAAGAAGGCCTTGATCGGGATATTTTTTTTGAAAGGCCGACATCAAATCCTCAAAGGCCCGCTTGTGATTGCGGATTTTATCCACTGCCGCAAAGGTATAACCTACGCCCATCTGGTCGAGATGCTCTTCAAGCTCGGCCACAATTATTTCCCGAAGCGACATGGTGACCGAGCCGATCTCGGTCCTGATTACCTTAAACCGGCCGGCGATAGACGATGCGGATTTCAAAACGCTCTTATGTGTAATGACCTTTGCGGCATCAGCGCTTTCGGCGATTGCTGAAATTACCGACATAAGGTGCGACTTTCCTGTTCCATAATTCCCCACGACAAGCAGGCCTTTATTATCCGCGGGTTTATCGAATTGCAATTGAGGTATTACAATGGTCGTAAGCTTTTCGGCCATTTCATCGGAGATGACGTATGTTTTTACGAGGTTGAGCGCTTCATCGTCACGGTCGGCATCAAGCAGCTTTATTACTGTTTCAATCGGGTCAAAATGAATCAGCTCCGAATATTTCATAGGGCGACCTTCCGTTAGGAAATAATGGCTTCCTGCATCGGGATAATCCGAATACCTTGCGCCGAAGACCGAAGATATTCCGGGTGGCCGGGTTCGGCGTAAAAAAGATACTCTTTATCGACGCGGCCATTCCATGAGGCAATAATTGTCCGGTTACGGGAAATATTTTGAAACAGACGCAGGGGATCTTGTTTTAAGTTGACGTCGAAAAGGACTTCACAGTTATCGACGGCCACGGATATGCTTTGCGCGCTTGTGACGATTTCCTCAAGAAGTTTCGGGATTTGAAGAGTTCGCTGCCGACTGGTTAAATCGAGCATTTTTTTTGATAATTCAAGGTTCATATTAATAAGCGGAATATTCATATTAGTATGGATCAGATTAAGCAAGCGGGTTTTCCCTGACCCAGAAGCACCAACTAATAGGATCAATCGATGGTAGGAATTTGCGATTGGGGACAACTCCTTTTCCACCAATTGAAGTAAATGGTCAAACTTCATTTGCTTTATTCCTACTCAAGAATCACCCAAAGGTTTTTAAAATTGCGTTGCCAGCGCCAAATACTTGTTTCTGGGATTTCAATTTATGACAAAAATTACTTCTGTTGTAACGGCGGCATTTTGAAATCTAAGTACTGCATCAAGGCTTCAACCATTATAATAGAACCGGTTTTGTTTTCCCGATACGCCCGATCTTGAATCGCGTTATAAAGCTCATCGGTCAATCTGGCAGCAACCCTTTTTTCCTTCCGGATTAATTTACGGCGTTTAATTTCTTTCTGGAATTTCTTTGGCATTTTTATTATCCTCCCGTAACCTAATATAAATCAACGTCTAACAATAGGCAACGTTATCCAAATAAAAAATTTAGTTTTTTTTCAGCGCTACATTGTATAATACTAATGTCGAACATAACAGCACATTGTGAAACAGTATCTATCACGGAAAGGACAAGATGAAAAACAGTCGGCCCCTGGCGGGAGGGAAATCCCGCCAAGTGTTCAAAAACAAACTTATCATTTTTTACTGGAGGTAGCATATGAATATAAAAGTTAATTCGTTGGAAACTAAATGCTCGAATCATTGTTGGAACTGCAATCTCAGGGGAACGGCCAAGTGTTATAAGGTTGAAACGGAACTTAGGCCAATGAAAAATCCATTTCGCAAATATCACTGGAAATGGGAGCGCCGCTCAGTTAGATCAATGGATCGGGCGTTTGTGCATGCATTCAATCAAAAAGCAAAGTAGCGTCGAGTTCCAATATAAATGAAAGAGCTTTTGCATTAAACTTTAATCATGGAGGTGTGTATGGAAGTAAACAACTGCTTATTAGTATTGATCATTGGTATTTTCCTCGGTATTGGCGGCGCATGGTTCTTTAGTCGAAGAACTGCGATTATATTGCGTGAGCAGATTCACAATAGGGATGTGGAATTAGCGGAATTGAGTGGTTTGGAAACCGAAATGGAGAACAAGGTGAGGGATCAGCAAAAAGATTTTGAGGCGAAAATGGTATTGGTGAATGAAACCAAAGAGCTGATGCGAGCGGAATTTCAAAATCTTGCTTCGGCTATCATGGAGGAAAAAAGCAAAACATTTACACTCCAGAATAAAGAAAACATCAAAATTATTCTAGACCCTCTTCGGGAGCAAATCGGGGATTTCAAGAAAAAAGTTGAGGATGTTTACGATAAAGAATCACAGGGAAGAGCGGCGCTTTTTAATGAAATATCGAACCTTAAAAACCTCAACTTGAAGATTAGCGAAGACGCCACTAACTTAACAAATGCCCTTAAAGGGGACAATAAAATTCAAGGGAATTGGGGACAGGTTGTTCTGGAACGAATCCTTGAAATGTCTGGTCTAGAAAAAGGCCGGGAATATGAACTACAGGTTCATTCACACGATCAGTCTGGAAACCGTTTTTTCCCGGATGCCGTTGTGTATCTGCCGGAATCCAGAGATGCAATTATTGATTCAAAGGTTTCGCTGACGGGGTTTGAAAAATATTGTTCAGCCGAAAACGATGTGCAAAGAGAGGATGCCCTAAAAAAACACATACAATCTATAAAAAACCATATGAATGAACTGTCGGAAAAGCAATATGACAAGTTAATAGAGGTGAATTCCCTCGATTTTGTTATGATGTTTATCCCAATCGAGGGGGCTTACATTTTAGCAATGAGAGATGATCCGAGCATTATGTTCGAAGCATTTAAGAAAAACATAATTATTGTTTGTCCCTCAACGCTAATGTCAACGCTTAAAATTATCGCCTATACTTGGCGAATTCAGAAACAGCGGAAGAACTCGGAGGAAATTGCCCAAAAAGCGGGGGACCTTTACGACAAGTTGTGTTCGTTTTTAAATGGTTTTATGGATTTAGGAGAAGCTCTCAAGAAATCCCAGGAAAAGTATGAGCAATCCTTAAAATTATTATCTTCCGGAAAAGGGAATTTAATCAAGCGATCGGTAGAGTTTAAAGCATTAGGGGTTGGCAGTAAAAAAGAAATACCGGAAAAGCTATTGGAACAGTGCGGTAACGATTCCCTTGAGGATGGTTTGCCGACCACAGACCATAAAGAAAATGATAAAAATGGAGGATTAAAATGAAGGACCAGCCCAACGAATCTATGATGGATACTGAAAAAAGATCCGCAGCAATTCGCATGATTGCAGAAAACGCACGTACCGTGTGGAGAAGGCTGGATACAATGCCTCCAGCGCAATTGACAAAAATATATTTGGCATTTTCTGAAGTTGGCGACGAGTTTGACAAAGATTGTCGTTATCGTGAAAAGATATTATCCTTGCTCCCTGATTATTGGCTTTTGATCGGGGATTTTACTATTGTGAAAATGCCAATTAAATTGATTAAAATTCTCGAAGATCGGCTTAGGCCACCGCCACCGCCGGACCCCAATTCATTTGATTTTGGAGGCGCGATGGTGACTCCTGGGCCGGAAAACGAATGACAATGAATTAAATTGTTAATTCAATTAACCTTAACAAAGGAGATAATTATGAGTAATCCCTTCGATGAAGCAGCCATAAAACAGAAGAAAATGCGCGAGCAAGCCAGTTTCTATCGATTCTTCCTATATGAGGGATTTGTCACTGACATTGACGAATGTGCCAGGCTGTATTGTTGGTTCGATGATTGTTGGTCTACGAAAGATCCAGAAGGGGTTACGCGCAGATGGCTATTACGGAAGATACCGGATATTAAGGTGTACCAAATTGTCAAATTTGAAAAATTAAAAAAGCAGCCGGAAAATTTGAAATCATATATCCATGAACGGCTGGGCATAGAAAAATCGTGAAACAATGAAAAAGATTAGAAAAAATTAACAGAGGAGGCTGCTATGAACCCATGGGGACAATTTAAAAATGAAGAAGAATTCAACAATTGGTTAAAAGGGCAGGGAAATTCTGCATTGGCTAATGAGCTTGAAATCTTGTTTGGAACAAAATTTAAAAATTACCAAAAAAAGAAGAACCTATTTGGAGACCCAGATAAACTGTTTTATTCGGAAAATAAGAGGCTCTTATTGTATGTAGAAAGCGCCACGATTCTTAACAAAAGACATTTGGCCAAAGACATCCTGTATTCACTATACCCATATAAAGATTTAAAAATAACTTCCAAAATATTTCTTTGGATTGTTGCATCAAAACCTTCCTATAGAATAATCAAAATTGTTGACCAGTTGTTCTCAAAAATGATTATCGATGGATATCGTCTGCAATTTCATATTTCAAGCATCGTGTCGCAATCTGATTCCAAAATTAGGATCAACATTGAAAATTCTTTTGGAAGCCGGATTGTTCAGGTAAATTATAAAAATGTTGATGTTGATTGTTTAGGCACTGAA
>JBAVGL010000130.1:0-1691 GCA_049684795.1 Chitinivibrionales bacterium
CGTCCGATGCAATTGATCGCGGCGGCGAGCCACCAGGAAAAATGTCCCGAAGCGCCATATCCCGTGTTGAGGACGGCCCCGCTGATGTGGACGCCCAGGACCATGCAAATTGCCACTGCGCGTATAAGATCGGGCCAGAATAATCGCGATGAAGGGGGCATAGGTAAATAAAAATAGGTAATGGGTGATAGGTAATAGGTAATGGGCAATGGGTGATGGGTAATGGGCGATGGGAAAATGCAAATAAAATAAATGGCAATAATTCTCGCGGAATGGGAAAATTAAAAAGAATACCGCCTGAAATATTGCCGATGCTCCGGCGGAAAGGAAAAACAATTTGAGAAAATCAAAAAATGATCTTGAAAACCTAAATATACAAAACCAACCTGACGAAACGCTTCAATTATCATTGCAAAGGCTCGCGCTGCACGTCGAGCAAACCCCGCTGGCGGTCATCGAATTTGACATCGAGGGACGAATACGGGCGTGGAATCCCGCAGCGGAGAATATATTCGGGTATTCTAGCCAGGAAGCCTTCGGAAAAAACTGGTCATTCATCGTGCCCGCCGAAATTCATGATCAAATAGACAAAGTCTGGGCGGCAATCGTGCAGCAACGCGGCGGCAAACGGTCCACCAATGAAAATATCACCAAGGAAGGCCGAAAGATTTATTGCGAATGGTTTAATACTCCCTTGGTTAATTTAGAAGGCCGGACTATTGGCGTGACGTCATTAATTCAAGATGTCACCCAACGCAAGGAAACCGAAAACACTCTGCGAAAGAACCAGGAAAAATTCCACAATCTTTTCAACAACGCGGAAGTCGGGATGTTCAGGTCCAAGCTTGACGGATCTGAAATTCTTGAAATGAATGATAGATTCCTGGAGATATTCGGCCGTTCGCGGCAGGAAATGCAAAACAATCCATCGCTTGCGCATTGTGCGGTCCCTTCCGAACGGGAGGAAATGGTCCGCAAGCTTAGTGCGGAAGGAAATGTCCGGGAATTTGAATGCAAAATGTTAACTAAACAAGGCGAGGTAAAGTTTTGTTTAACTTCCTTGCGCCTTTATAAAGAACAGGGAATTTTGGAAGGGTCCATTCTGGACATTTCCGAGCGTAAACGCGCAGAGGAAGAATTATCCAAAAGTCAGATGCGGCTGGAATTGGCCGCGAAATCGGCCCATCTGGGCGTTTGGGACTGGGACATTGTCAACAACAAAATGGTCTGGGACGCCCAGATGTTTCGTCTTTACGGAATCTTTGAAAAGCCTTCCGACTATGGCATTGAAATCTGGCAAAACGGCTTGCATCCCGACGACATTGCCTATGCATGGGAGGCATGCCAGGCAGCCCTACGCGGTGAAAAAAAATACGACATCGAATTCCGTGTCAAGCATCCCGACGGAGCAATCAGGTTCCTCAAAGCCGACGGCATCGTTTTGCGAGACGGCGATGGCAGAGCTGTTCGTATGATAGGAATCAACCGTGATGTAACCGACTTAAAGCAATCTCAAAAAGCTTTGCGCGAAAGCGAGGAAATATTCAAGCGTTTCATGGACAACAGCCCGATTTACGTGTTTTTCAAAGATGAGAAAATCAGGGCCGTCAGATTAAGCAAAAATTTCGAGAACATGCTGGGGAAACCGGTTGAGGAAATGCTCGGCAAATCCATGGACGAAATTTTCCCTT
>JBAVGL010000131.1:0-8754 GCA_049684795.1 Chitinivibrionales bacterium
ATGGTGTGCCAAGCGCGGAAAACGCTATTGATGTTTTCGGCGTTCGAAGGATCGGTTTCCAGTTCGAGGAGCACGGTTTCGGCAGTGTGAATGTGGTCACGCGATTCGTGGACGAAGTCCGCGAGCAGCGACGGGTCGGCGCTCATCTGATAGGTTGTTGGCGAGGCGTTTTTTTCGGTCGGTCCCGGCTTTACGGCGCTTGACGGAGGAAGTATATTCGCGTCAGTTTTTGGCTTTGGCGCATCGGGCTTTTGTTGAGCGCCGGCGGCGCTTGCCGAAGGGAGCAGTTCGGCGCTAATGGAACTCGTCAGCGGCGGTATTGCGCCCGACGTTGCCTTTGCCATCACGGCCTGCAAAAAATCCTTGAATTTGAAAAGATGTTCGGCGGTAACGCGTCCGGCTTCAAAATGGTCTTCGAATTCATGGACAAGCTTTGAATAGTCCCTTAAATCAAGTACTCCGAATTCGCCCTTCCAGGTATGAAGCACGCGTTTGATGGCGCCTTTCGCCTCGGGGTCGCCTTTTTCCAGTTCCAGGATATACGCCTCAAAATCCTCGAGCACCGACTGCTGGCTCCCGGCGAATTTTACTAGTAGTTCCTTTAAGTCATCGGGCATTTCCTCTTTTATATCCGGTGTTTTTTCAAAGGGAGCGGCTTGTGAATCGGGGGATGGCTCGCCGTCGTTAGCGCCGCGGGGGATTTCTTCAAGCCCTTTTCTCATTTTTGTGACGCAATCCCCGAGTTTTTTGCATCCGGCGTCGAAATCAGTTTCGGCCATAATGATGTTGTTGATGAGGTCCACGGTCCTGAGCGCAAGGGTCTTGAGGGCCTTTGGAAGCCCGTCCTGTCCTGCGATCGATTCCATTTTAGTCAATATG
Organism: Chitinivibrionales bacterium; assembly: GCA_049684795.1. Lineage (GTDB taxonomy): Bacteria > Fibrobacterota > Chitinivibrionia > Chitinivibrionales > FEN-1185 > JBAVGL01. Next base: position 880 of record JBAVGL010000131.1, read on the forward strand.
CCGGTAAGCCCCGCCAGGTCGGTTTTGTCGATGCTCGGGAGAGCGGCGGCAACGGCGTTGAGCAGTTCTTCGGCGACCTTGAATGTTAGCGGCATACTGTTACCTTATACCTTTGCAAAGTGCGAAAATTGCTGTTCTTTGCGATACTTGATTTCAAGGACCCTGAGCACGACAGCGTAGAGTTCTTCGATATTGAACGGTTTAACAAAATAGAAAGCTGGGGAGTGCAGCCTGGCCTTTTCCTCGGCCTCCGGGGTCTGGTGCTTGCATGTCAGAATGAGCGCCGTCGTGCTTGATTTGTCACGAATGGCCTTGCAGAGTTTGTCGGCGGGCCTTCCGTTCTGGCAATATTCAATGATGGCTATGTCGAAATGGAAGTTTTTTAGAACGGCGCAGGCCTTGTCCTGGTTTTCAACGGAGGTCACCATGAATTCGCGTTCTATAAAATAGCCGGACAAACGGTCCCGCCAGTTCTGGTCGTTGTCCGCGATAAGTATTGTACAGTCCATGAATGCGCCTTTCGTTGCCGACAAACCCGAGTCGGTATCATATGCAAAAGGCATGCCCGGAAGAATAACCGCGCAAATTCGTGAAAATCAAAGGACGGAAGGTGGTACTGCGTTTACGGGAGTATACTTGCGATACGGAGGCTTTGTTCACCTCACCCCTGTCGCTTCGCGCTTTCCCCTCTCCTTGGTAAGGAGAGGGGACAAAGGGGTGAGGCAAAGGCGGGGAGAGGTCAAAAGGATAAAAGTATAATAAATATACGCCCGTAAGTCTGGACAACCGGAAAACGCAGGCGCAACTGATCTAATTGGAATTTTGTTAAAGGGTTAGAGAGGGAAATGAAAGAGGTTTTACATGAATGGTTTTAATACGGGGGGCTTGCTTCGATACACCGCTCACTGAGTAGGCGCCTTGCGCCATATCGAAGTGAGCGGCACTCAGCAAGCGAAAGATCCCTATAAACTTACTTAGTCACGCCATTTTCTTATACTCCGCCGCATCAATCCCGAGCGTTTTGAGTTTCTTTGACAAATTGGGCCGGTGGAGCCCCGCCTCCCGCGCGGCCATGGCAATGTTGCCCGCGTGTTTTGCCAGCAGGCCGGTGTAATAACTCTTTTCAAAGTTCAGTTTTTTGTCGGCAAAGGAGACTGTCGCCGTTTCAGGCGAGGACTCGATTTCGGCGAGCACGAACCTGATGCTTTCTTTTTTTATTACCTTGGATTTCATGGAATGGGTGCAGAGCGAATCCACCACGTTTTTCAGTTCCCGTATATTGCCCAGCCATTCGTGTGCCATAAGCATTTCGAGGGCATCCTGCTTGATTGAAAACGACATGCCGTGGATTTTCCCGAAGTCGAACATGAAATGCCGCACGAAAGCTGGAATGTCTTCACGGTGCTTTGAAAGCGGCTGCGTTTGCACGGTGCCTGATTTCAAACGGAAATAAAAATCCTGCCTGAACTCGCCGGCCGAAATCATGTCGAGCAGCGGACGGTTTGTGGCGCTGATCAGTCTGAAATCCGCGCGCTGGGGCGTGGTGTCGCCCACGCGCGTGAATTCGTGGCCGTCGAGCGCGCGAAGGAGTTTCGCCTGCATGCGCAGCGAGATGTCGCCCACTTCGTCAAGGAAAAGCGTGGTGTTGTGCGCGCAGGAAAGTATGCCTTTTTTTTCCTCCGCCGCGCCGGTAAAGGACCCCTTTACATGTCCGAAAAATTCCGATTCTTCGAGGTGCTCGGGGATGGCCGAGCTGTTGACGATGAGCATTTCCACGTTTTTATGCTTGCTGTAGTGGTGGATCGCGCGCGCGATGAGTTCCTTGCCCGTGCCCGTGGGCCCTTCCACGAGGACCGGGATATCGCTCTGGGCAAGCGTGAGGATCCGGTCGCGCAGCGCTTTCATGTAGTCCGATTCGCCGATAAGGTCTTCCTTGCAGGTCTTGGCGTTTTCCGCCCGGACAATGCCGCTGGTGATCATCGAATTGCGGCGCACGAGTTCCTTGCACAGGGCAAACCGCAGTTGCGACGCGGAAAAAGGCTTGGTCAGCACCGACTGCACGTTCGCTTCTTCAAGCGACACGGCCATTTTCCGGTCGGCAAACCCGGTTATGGCAATAAGCGATGTATTGGGATAATCGGAGGTGCAATGGCGGATAAACTCTATGCCGCTCCCGTCGGGCATCACGATGTCGACCAGCGCGATGTCGAACCGGTCTTTTCGCGTGTGTTCAGCGGCTTGCGCCAGTGATGTGGAAATTGTCAGAAGGCAACCGGTGTCGCCGAGAATGTCCCGCACGACGTCGCAAATGGCAATCTCGTCATCGACCAGAAGGACGCGGGCGCCTTGTAATTCGGGAAATTGGTTTTTTTCTGGCATGGGATGAGCCGCGGTAGAAAAAAAATTACCTAAGAAACAACGTTACAAGCATATCATTAATATTCAGGATAGTCAATCCATCCTTAGCAGACATTCCTGAAGTTCGTTTTCCGTGCCGATTCCGGGTATCTGACCTTGCGCTCCGGCACTCATCGCCTCCCGCACGGCCGACCTGTCGGCGCTGTTGACCATGAATAATAAACATCGGGACTGCGCGGAATTAGGCAGAGTGTGGAGGTTTTTAATGAACGACGCTCCGTCGCTCCCGGACTCGGCGATGTTTATCAAGAGTATGTCTATTTTGTTCGTCCCGTTCCTGATCATTCTGTTCGCTTCGGCGCAATCCTTGGCTTCCGAAATACTCGCAATGGCCAGTTTTTCCAGATTGCTGCGGATGTTGCTTCGCGAAACAAGGGACTTGTCGATGATCATGACGCTGGTGGGGAGCCGATTATTCGCGGTGATACCGGAAGCGGCGTCGCCGGGACCCGAAGAGACCTCCGATATGTCAACCGACATGTCGAGGCCTCTGTTTTTCTCGAAATCCAGGATCGTTTTAAAAACGGGGATTCTGTCGTTCACGCCCAGATGTTTCAGAATGGTTTCTATGCTGTTGTTTACTTCGGCTATGATTAATTCCCCTTTGGCCTTTACAATCGATTCGTGCATTTTATCGATGAACATGAGCCCGGCCTTGTTAAGTTGGGAAATCCCTTTCATTTTCAAAAGCACGAGAGGGCCTGGGTGATCGGCCAGGAAGGTCCCGTTAAAATCCTCGATGGTGTCGTCGATCCCGTCGATCGAGATGGTCGCCGGCATATCGACAATTGTGTACAGCATTCCTTCTTCAATTTTCATACGAAACACCTCCTGATATTTACCTCAACCCGCCTTCGGCACCCTTCTCCTTGCCAAGGAGAAGGGACGGGGATGAGGTCTTCATATGTCTGTTCAGCACTTCAGCCAGTTCATTTTTCCTATAGGGTTTCCTGATGCTGTCGGTGAACCCGTAATCGCGTGGCCTTGACATGACCGGATCTTCCGAAAAACCGCTCGAAGCGAAAACTGGCATGCCGGGACATTCCCTGAGCAGCTCGACCACGGTTTCCCTGCCGCCCATGCCGCCCGGAATTGTCAAATCGAGCACCGCTGCGCTAAAGGGTTCGTTTTTTTTCATCGCATAGGCGCACAACCTCACGGCTTCCTCGCCGCAGCCGGCTTCGAAGACCATATAGCCCATTTCTCTAAGCATTTTACCGATGATTTCCCTCATGAAATCTTCGTCGTCCATGACGAGTATCTTACCCGTGCCTTTGTGCGTTTGCGAGGATTGCGCGGTAGCCGGACCTTGGCCGGTTTCTTTTTGTGAAGCGGGCAACAATATGTGGAACGTGCTGCCGACGCCCGGCTCCGACTCCACTTCGATGCGGCCTTTGTGTTTCTCGATAATCGAATAGCAGGTGGCGAGCCCGAGGCCGTTGCCTTTCTGCTTGGTGGTGAAAAATGGGTCGAAGATCCGTTTGAGCAGCTCGCGCGGGATGCCCACGCCCGTGTCCGTTATGGAAATCCTGATGAAATTGCCGCCGTTTGCCGGTCCGTCTCCGTCCGGCAAAACCACGTTGTCCATCGAGACCGTGATTGTTCCGCCGAGGGGCATGGCCTGCTGGGCGTTGATGACGATGTTGTCGACCACCTGCCCGAGCTGGTTCTCGTCGAAATCGCAGGCCCACAGGCCGTCGGCGATATGGAATTTACAGGAGATTTTGGAGCCCGAAAGCGCGAACGTCGCGCACTCCTTGACAAGCGGCCCGACCAGTCCGGTTTTGAGCACCGGCGAGCCACCGCGGGAGAAGGTCAAAAGCTGCTGTGTAAGGTCCTTTGCGCGGTTGAAGACAAGTACTGCCTTGTCAAGATACTTCGCGGCAAGCCCGCCGGAAGGGCTTTCTTCCCGCGCCATATCGATGTAACCGAAAATTCCGCCCAACAGGTTGTTAAAATCGTGCGCGATACCGCCCGCCAGAACGCCGAGCGATTCAAGCTTGTCGGTGCGCTGCATGCTTTCCGCGAGTTTTTGCTTTTCCGTGACGTCCCGCACCGTGTTTTGCGTGAATTTTTCATTATTGATGGTTATATCGAATGAAGACAGTTCCAGATCGATGATCGCGCCGTCTTTTCGAAGGCCTTTCATTTCAAAGGTCAATGGCACGGGCTCGCCCCGTTTTTTTTTCTCCATTCTTTCAAGGACAAGGTCGCGGGATTCGGCAGCGGTATGGTCGACCATCGATATTTTCGCATAGTCTTCGAGGGTGTCGTAGCCGAATATTTTTAAAAGCGCCCTGTTAGCGTAGCCGACGTGGCCGTCTTTGGAAATACTGATCCCTTCATGGGAATTTTCTATGAGCTCCCGGTATTTTATCTCGGACTCGCGCAAGGCCAGCTCGGCGTCGATGCGTTCCTTGACTTTCCATGCGCCGTCGAGCAATAGCGTCATCTGCAACACGTCGTTTTCATCGTAATCGCCGCCTTTATTGGCCACGCCGGCCACCGCCATTATTTTCCCGTTGATGATCACCGGCACGGTCATGAATTTATACAGGGGCGCATGGCCTTGCGGGTAGCCTTTTTTAAGAGGGTTGTCGGCCCCGAAATCGTTGACCACGATGGGCTGGCGTTGCCGCACGGCCTCGCCCCAAATACCTATTTTGTCAAGACGATAGACCGTGTCCGGCTCTTTGATCGAACATTCTTTCATGACGTCTTTCGACCAGGTGTTGAGCGTGAATTCCTCGCTCTCCTCGTTGTAATAATAGATGTAACCGATCGTGCTCTCCGTCAATTGAATGGCTTCGTTGAGGGAAAAATCGAGCAGGTCGCGCGTGTTCTTGAAATGGTGTTGAAGAATGGCGACCAGGCTGCGCATGCGCTTGGAGTTTTTTACCATGAAATCATCCATCCGTATGCGCTCGGAAATATCATTGAGGAAATTCAGCGTCGCGGGCCTGCCTTCCCACTCTATGCCGACCACGCTGATTTCCACCCAGATGACGGTGCGGTCCTTGCGGAGAAGTCTGAAGGAATACGTCGAAGGAACGTCATCGCCTTTTAGACGCGACCTATGGCGTTCCAGGACCAGCTTCCGGTCGTCGGGGTGTATGAAATCAAGGTACGAAGTGGACGAAAGCTCCTTGTTCGAATAACCCGTAAAATCGACGGCTACGGGGTTGGCAAATTTGATTACCCCGTCCTGGACGATTAAAATTGCCTGTCCTGCGTTGTCAACAAGGTCGCGGTAGCGCTTTTCGCTTTCCTGAAGGTTTCTTTTTGCCTGTTTTTCCGACAGCCCCTTGGCGATGCTGAGGGCAAGTCGCTCCAACAGGCTGATCTTTTCGGATGAGAATTTCCCCTTGTGTTTATCGTTGAGCTGGATGAGCCCGAAAACCACGCCTTCGCTTTTCAGGGGAATAAGCGCCACCGACTCATACCCCTCGCCGTTGCACCGGTTGCGCGTGCGAGCCCCGCGGTCGGCCTCGGTCGTGCTGGCGAGCAGGTCGGTGGTACAGTTGGACCAGAAACTTCCGGTGGCGGTAAAAAAAGGCTTGGAAGGGTCGAACCTGCCGCGTAAAATATTGCCGCACATGCACTCAAGCGCGGGGTTGCCGATGTCGTCGCGCAGGACCCTGCCGTCGTCGTCCACTTCACAGAGCCGGTTTTCCATTTGGACAAACTTGGCCGGAAACCCCTGCGTTTCAAAATAGGGAAAATCGTCACCGTCTTTAAGGCGGATGCCCACGGCCTCGCATCCCGACCAGTCCTTGAGAAAAATGATCACGTTGCGCATGAGTTCATGGCTGTCGTTGTTGGTGTTGATCAACCGCAGGATATTGATCGTGGCCTCGCGTTCCTGCCCGATGAGTTTGACGTCGGTAACGTCCTTGATGAACCCGAGATGTCTGGTTTCGCCGAGCTTGACGGCCTTGACATTAAGGCAGATCGTGGACCCGTTTTTATGCATATGATACAGGTCGGACGTGGCGCATCCCGTTTCCATGAGTTTGTTGAAATGGGCCAGGCCGTCTTTGCGCGATTCCTCCGCGAGCAGGTCCCGGATGTTCATTGTCGTGATTTCTTCTACGGTATAGCCCGTCATTTGGCATGCAACGTTGTTTGCTTCGAGAAAACGACCGGCGTTGTCGGTGACGAATACTCCGTCGGGGGCGTTTTCGATGTAATTGCGGTACTTCCGTTCGCTGTCCTTCACCGCGTCGTGGGCGGCGGAGATGTCGCGGCCAAGCCAGCGCGCCAGTATCGCGATAATGGTTCCGGTAAAAATCAGAACGATAAGCGTGGCAAGGGACCCCAAGATGGACGCGTTAAAACCGACCGACCGGCGGGGAAGGTGGCAAAAAAACCATCCGGTCAATACCATAAGCGCCGTGACCGCCGGAATGAAGGTGCGGAAAAGCCGGGATTGTATGGATTGGCCCGAAAACAAGCGAAGCGTCCACGATTCCGCCGGATCCTGCACGATAAACCTTACGGCTATAATTATAAACAGCACCGCGCTTGGCAGCGCCATAGGGGTTATCGTGCTTCCGTAAAGAAGCGGCATTCCATACAAATACCCTATGAAGCATATAAACCCGAGGGCAAAAACGAAAAGGGAAACTGTTTCCGATACGGCCCGAATAAGTTTATTTTGCCTGGAAAATGCCTGGAGAAGCAGGATTAAACCCGAACCAAGAAACCCTATGGCGGTAAGCGGCGACATTTTTCCCGCGTTTTCCACGGGAAAGGACGCGCCATTTTCATTGGCGGCAAGATTTATTAATGAAACGATTGAAGCCAGCGAAGAAAGGACATATATGCAATATCCTATTGCCAAAAGCGCCAAAAGCGCCATCGCGGCGCGAAGGACCTTTCGCTGGGGCCGCAGTGAATCGGCAAGAAAAACCACGCCGAAACACAGGAACAAAACCGCGGTGCTTGGCGCCATCGGGTTTAAGGCCATGGACCACGAGGCCAGAACAGCGGTGTTGCATATCCATCCGATAATTGACATAAGAGAAACGGCAATAGTCAGGACATTCGCAAACAATGCGGTTCGTGCCGGCAAGGTGCGGGCCGGAATGGATGTTGGGCGGTCCACGATCGGTCTTCCTGATTTCTGAAGATGAGGATATTAATTTGACCTCTATCCTCTGTTGCTCAATAAATTACCGTTATTGAGGGAAATTGGCAATACTTATTATGAAGAAACGGTCACGCTTTCGCGTATTTCGTCAACGCATGTCCGCAGGGATAGAAGATGTTTTTTCGCCTCCGCGCCGTCGTTCGACCGCAGGGCCGATTCAACGGCCACCACTGCACAATAGCAATCATCCAGGCGCATATTGCCGGCAACGCCCTTGAAGGAATGGATTTCTTTTGCCGCCGTTTCCGTGTCGCCGTTTTCCAGCGCCGATTCAACCGCCCGAATTTTTAAATCGGCCTGGACGA
>JBAVGL010000132.1:0-16209 GCA_049684795.1 Chitinivibrionales bacterium
ATCCCCAACAATTCGGTACTTTACAATTTCGTTTTTGGATAAGTTTTTTTGTATTGCCAACTATTGCGTTCGGTCCGCAATTTCCGGTTCCACCATTTCGGGCATATCCGTCGCCGACATTCAACCAAAGGGTTCCATCTTTTCGTAACACCCGGCGGACTTCGCAAAAAATTTCTACGAGGTTTTCCACGTATTGAACGGGTGATGGCTCGGCACCGATCTGGGAATCATGATCATAATCACGCAACCCCCAATAAGGCGGGGAAGTGACACAACACTGTACAGATTCTGCGGGTAGATTCGGAAGAAGTTTACGACAATCTCCGGTGAGTATCTGTAATTTTGGGATCGAAAGGGATAATGTATTATTCATTTATCTAATTTCAATTTAAAAAATAAAGCCAAGCTTTAGAAATATCTTCATCTGATAAGTCTTGTTCAAGTATCCATCCTGTCATCTGACCACAAGCTTTGCAGAAAGAATAACTGTCAGAACAAGAATTTGGTTTTGGCTCGCGCCATCGCACCTTTTCTTCTGTTTCTTTTGGTTTCAATACAAGAATGGTATCATGTTTAAGGGCGTGAAGATTCATTATATGAACAGAAATTGGATTTTCCGAGTGAACGACATAAGCTTTGGTTAAAGAAAAATTTGCATTTTTTAAAGTAATACACAATTGCGCCCATGCATTTGGATTCCAATGGTGATAAGTAAATACCAGCCTACCATGCGGCCTTCTTATTACACGATTGCATTCCTTCCAGATACCGCCAAGAATTAATCCGAATTTATTATCTTTCTCATTAGTTTCGGCAACCGCAGATGAATGTGCTAAATATTCCCAGTTAGCTTCATCAGGTAGAAAAGTTTTAAGCCAACAACGGAAAAAATGGGACAAATCGCTATATTGAACGTTGTCAAAATAAGGAGGGTCTGTTACAACAAAATCGATCGAATGTGAAGGCAAAGGCATTTTAGAAGAGTCATTTTGATTAACATGATAAAATCTTGATTTGTCAGTAAAATGTTCAATGGATGAACAGTTTTCTCCCATGTCGATTTCATTGGGAACTGAGATTTTTTTCCAGTGTTTTCCAACTAATTTTCGTTCAATAGGAGAGATTGCCCATTTATAAGCAGCTGAAATCCGGGTAGAATAAAGATTGCTTAATGTTCCAGATGTTTTTCGTTGAAATAACGGATTATTTTCTAATGAAGTATAGGGAAAAGAATATGCATGGTAAGAAAAAACATGCCTAATAGCTCCAGGACGTCTTTTTTCTGAACCTTTATATCCGCATAAAGCGGAATTAAATTCAAGAGAGGTAGAAATAAGCAAGCTCATCCAGAGCAAATGCTCATGCGGAATAGTTCGCAAAAGTGATTGTGAATGTGCAATATAAATCAATTGCCGTGGAAAGAATAACTCATAAAAGTAGTTTATCTTTCTGTTCAACAAATCCTTGGACTTAAGCCCTTCTGGGATTTTAAAAGTATTATCTGAAAATACTATGTTTTTTTCAACCCATTTTTTAGCTGAGGTTATTAGATCATGGTCGCTATTGTCAACACGTTTGAAGAAAGTTTTATGTGTTTCACATAATCCAATAATAACCAATGGAATATAGCGTTCGCAAAAAGAAATTGATAATAAATCGGAATTTTTTCCATTGATCCCATTTTTTCTGGCATTATCTTTGTCAATTATATTCCAGGTCTTTCCATTAAAATCTATCTTTCGTGACGGGTAAAAATCATCAAGCAACTTTTGGGTATCATTTGTCTCTTCACGTAAAATAAAAGAATCAACAACTAAAATTTCTGATGAGCCATATTTTTTTCGTATCCCATATAGGGTAAATTGAATTTCAGAATGTTTGTTGCAGATGGGACATTTTGTCTTGAAATATTTGGAAATCCGTTTAGATAGTTCACTTTCGAAGGAATTGTATATTTGTTCTTTTTCATACAGGGGTATTTTTGATAAAGAAGCTTTAGCCTGTAAGACTGGAATAGGATCTACATCATAGCCGATAATATTTGCGCCTAAACGAATCGCTTCATGGAGTATTGTCCCACCGCCCATCATGGGGTCTAAAACGGTTATCCCTTCAAGGCCGCCTGAAGCATAATAATTTTGTTTTTCAATTTCTGGAACAAGTTGTTTAAGGATATGCCGGAATGTGGTGCCTGACCGTCGCGCCCACCATTTATGTAAATAAGTATTTGGTCGAAATAAATGCTTATTAAATGATTCAATTTCTGCTAATTGGTTTGCTTCCTTTTCGGGAAAATATGAGTCAATAGAAACAGTTGGTAATAGACATGCAGCTTGTACCGTTTCTACAGGGAAGTTCAACGACATTTGAGTAGATTTCATAATAAAATATTTGAGTAATGTCTTCTTGATTTACACCGTGTTTTACGTCTCACGGACAGACACATTGTTACCTAATTTAATATCATTTTGCCCTGTTTTCAGAAATTTTCCACAAAAACTCTTGCGGTGAATTCCGCAGAGGCCAAGTCTGCCGATCAGGTCTCTGTGGCGCTGCGTTGCGTAGCCTTTGTGAACGTGAAAGTCCCATTCGGGGTATTCCCGGTGATATTCGGTCATGATGCGATCCCGCGTGACTTTTGCCATGATTGACGCCGCAGCAATTGAGGCGCTCAGCCCGTCGCCTTTGATGACCGGTTTTTGGACGGTCCGCGGGAGAGAAGCGATATACTGATTGCCGTCGACGAGCACAAGCGACCACCACATGCCGATAGTATCGAGCGCCCGTTTCATGGCCATGAACGTGGCCTGTAATATATTGTACTTGTCAATTTCCTCCGGTGAGGCCGACGCCACGGCCCAGGCGCGGGCCTTTTTCGCTATCTCGTCATACAGAAAATCTCTTTTTTGGGGTCTCACTTTTTTGGAATCGTTTATGCTGCTAATTGGGTTGTTCAGATCAAGCACCACCGCGGCCGCGACGACCGGCCCCGCAAGCGGGCCCCGTCCCGCTTCGTCGATGCCCACCACGTGCGCGCTGTGCTTCAGCTCCTGGGCGACATCGAACGCGTACAGCGGCATGGAGTCAAACGGCGCCATAAACCCTGCGATCTTTGACGCTAATGGCCCCCGACGCAATCCCCTGAATGACCTTCCAGTAGCTGGCGTGTTCAAGCGCGAGAACGCGCCGGGCCAGGGTGTGCGCGTCATCGGAATCCAATACCTTGACCGTGTCCTGAAAAATAATGGGCCCATGGTCGTATTCTTCATCCACGAAATGAACGGTGACGCCGGTGACTTTTGCCCCGTAATCGAGCACCGCCTGGTGTACTTTTTCGCCGTAAAGGCCTTTACCTCCGAAGGCCGGAAGCAGCGCGGGGTGAATATTGATTATCCGATTAGGGAAGGCGGCAAGGACCTCCGTCGGGATTTTTTTCATGTATCCGGCCAACGCAATGAGGTCGACCTCGTTCTCCCGTACTATCGATAGTAATTTTGAAGCATAACTTTTTTCGTCGGGAAAATGCGACGGCGCGATATGAATTGACTTAATGGAATGCTTTCGCGCCCGCTCAAAGGCAAAGGCGGAACCGTTGTTGCAAATGAGGAGCGCAAAATTGACATGCAAATCGCCCGCTTCCTTACGGTTGATAAGCTCCTGAAAATTGCTGCCGCCTCCTGATGCAAATATTGCGCAGTTCATATTAAGTGCCTTCCAACCGTTCCACCTTGTCCACAGTACCTGAAAACGTGAGATGGTATTTTATACCGCTCCAGACTATTTTATTGGTAAAAACCGTTTTAAAAAGACTGATTAAAATACTGAATCTCAAAAAAGGCTCAAGAAAGAGCATTTTATACAGTCCCGGAAGCGGTCCGAGAATTGAATACAAAGGCACGATTAATAGCCCGCCAACATAGAAAATAAAAGTTGCGCCTCCCCCTACATTGATAAAAGTTTTTACCGAACCCGCACTGAATATAAGAGAAAGCGGCAACCAAACATACAGGAAAAATGCCAAGAGCACCAACGGCAGGGCCGCAAAAAACCAGAGCGGTTTTTCATGGGCCTTCAAATACATGCTTTGCCGGGTAAACCACGCTATCGATTTCGTCACTGAAGCCAGCAGATCGTCTGTGGCCGTAACGCAGGCAGGAACGACAACGGTCCTTTTCAATTTTCTCATCAGGATCCGTGAAAGGCTGTTGTCGTCAACAACGGCGCGTTCCCAACACTCCGCCACGTTAAGGTCTTCAAAATCTTTTCTGCGGATCGCCATTGATCCACCCCATAAAAAGGCCCCGCCGAAGAAATTGATGGTGGTCATCCATATATACATGAATATGTTAAGGTACGTGTGAACATATTCACCCATTGTTTCACGCGCCGGCCGGTTCCATCGAAACCCGGTGACCGCGGTTATTTTTTTATTGGACAGGGGCAACACCAGCTCCGTAAGCCATTGTTTCTGCGGACGAATGTCTATATCGGCAAAAACATAAACATCAGGGTTCTTTACGCTTTTTATGGCGGCAAGCTGGTTGAAGTTTTTTTGTCCGCACTGTGTGGCCTTTCCGGCCACGACGATTGTTGCTTTGGGATACGGGATGATGAGCTTGCTGATGGAGGGAAAAGCGACGTCTTCTTCGCTTTCCACGGCGAAAATAATTTCAAAGTTGGCGTAGGCAAGGTCCAAAAACGCCTTGAGATTGGTTTCGAGATTTTGGGGAACGCCTTTGCATGGAAGAATAATGGAGCAGCGCGGGCTATACGACGCATCATACAGCTTCCGTAAAATGCGATCATACCGGAACCGCTGATGAAAAATGGTGATTCCCGCCGGAATAATAAAACCGAACATGATAATGCCTATGGCGCATACGCCAAGCGCCGTTGTCCACAGATAAGACCCGAAAATCCAATGGGAAATCAAAACGACTCCTTAAAAACGAATTCACTAAAAATAATCTTTGTTGGATTATATTGTCTATTTCTTCTTTGGGGGGGCGGATGCGGCTGTTTTTCCCATTTTGACTTGGTTGCGACCGCTTTCCTTGGCCTTATAAAGCGCTTTGTCCGCCGCGTGAATGACATCCATAATCGACTGCCCGGGTTCCTCTCTGCACGAGATACCACAGGAAACAGTCACCCTGATGGTCTTTTTCGTCGTTTTTGTTGAGGTCTTTTCGATCGTTTTCCTCATTTTTTCCACAAGCGGAGTCACCTGTTTGGCTGTCTGCTGAGGAAAGAAAATAATAAGTTCCTCGCCTCCATAACGGCAAACCACACCATTGGGAACAACTTCCTTGCAAACGGTCTGGGCAACGGTATACAGCACCTGATCGCCGGCCTGGTGTCCGTGCGTGTCGTTGACATTTTTAAAATGATCGATATCGACCATTGCAATGGAAAGCGGAAACATAAGGTTTAATTTACTCTGTTCCGAAATTATCTTGCTGCAATAGTCCCTGTTATAAATATGAAGCAGAGGGTCATAGGCAATGCGGTGTTCCATACGTATGAACCAATGCACCAGAATTCCTGCTTCCAGATATAACGGTGCTCCGGCAAAAAGCAGCAATTCAATTGGGTCAAGGGGGGAAAAGTACATCCGTGACGTCCATGAAACACAATACAGCAAGGCGCTTCCGGCGAGTATGCCGCCAAGATAAAATTCGTCCTGGACACGCCATATGCTTATGCTGGCGGTCAGCAGAAAAAAGAGTGTCCCCAGATAAAATGATGGGTCAAGAAGCCCTTGAAACGTGAGGGCGCGCGCCCAAACTGTCGCATGAGGAGAAAATCTGAATATGAACAGAACAACGCATTCCACCGGGACAACGGCCAGAACAATGTGCTTTGCCGTCCGGTACTTGACAAAAGATGGAGCGAACAGGACGGACAGGACATTGATGAAAATAAGTATATACAATGCGAAAAGAAAACCCTCGGGCGCCTGGGAATGCTGGATCATGCCAGGGAACCGGTACAGCAAAAAATATCCCAGGCCGGTAAGTCCGGCCAGATACCCGATCAGATATACCTTGAGATTGTGGACGCGCGGATAGGAAAAATGCCCGATAAAAAACGAGAGCGCCGAAAAAACTATTCCGATAAAAGGCAGGACGGAACAATAAAAGTATGTGTTGAATTGAGGCTGATAATGGAGCGATAAGAAAATCGAAAGTCCAATAAAAACAAATGAGCCGAGAAATGGAAACAGGCCCCAGCGGGTTTTTTTAGGATTCATAGAAATATAATAATATCTCATTGCAGAGGGTTTGTCATTGTTTTTTGCGGTCATTATGCTTTGCTATTGCATTGGGCCCTGTTTGGTTGATATAATTTTATAATTGCCTACAATATTATAAACGATTTACCAATTACCGCTCACTGAGCGAAGCCGAAGTGAGTGAAGGCGGACAACGGCTCCCATCGGCTTCATTCAGGGAACCTTGCCAATACAATAACACTATTAAATTAACGCAGGATATTCTTATGATCAAAACGCTTAAAGCTTTTGAAAAACTAGACAGGAACTATTACAAAAGGTTATTCAAACTTGCGGCATGCATCGGTATGGCCGCCGGTTTTTCGGGTCCAATCCAAGCCGTGACACAGGACAGCATTTCGAACCAGAAATGCATGGTCACCAAATCTTCGGGGAATGTCCAGGTGTGGTCTCGGGAACAGTCGCGCTGGTTAAAAGCGCAGGAAGGCATGCAATGTCGCAATGGTCACACGATCCAGACGCAGCCAGGCTCACAGATTATTGTTACCATAGAGCCCGCCATGAGCGCGTTTCTTGAGGAGAACACGGTGGTGACATTTGACAAAATGCTCATCAATTATTCGAAAAAGAACATCCGCATGCTTATTAAGCAGCAGAAAGGCGTTTTTTCAATCACGACGGAGCCTCTTTTCGGCTATACTGCGCTGATAACGCTGACTACGCCGTCGGCGGTAATCGATATGAACGGCGCGCAAGCGGTTGTCCGCGTGCTCAATGACACAACGGTTTTTGAATTAGCGGCTGGTTCCGCAAAAATAAGACCTTCGGGAAGCAAAATGAAGTCTTCATTAGAGGGGGGTACCAAAACGGTCATTTGTCCGAATAAACAGGAAATCGCCATTTCCCCGCTTCCGGTTAAATATGTGACAAGCAGACCCGATTCGAACAGAAAACAGCCGAAAATCGCCATTCTGTCGGTGCAATCGAGCGCGATCACCAGAGAAAATCTTGAGCGGGTTTCGGATTATATCGCCGAGGAATTCGAAAAAAAATCGAACGGCAAGGTGCTTTTTCTGGAGGACATCCGGTCAATGCTGCAGTCGGAAGGGGTTGAAAACCTGCTTTCATGTTTTGCCGATACCTGCATTTCCCAGATCGGTAACGCCATTGGCGCCGACATTGTCATAATCGGAGGGATAGGTCAGCTCGGCAACAATTATCTGTTCAGTCTTAAAATGATCGATGTGCTGCGCGATAATGTGCTAAGCCGCGTGAGTACGCGCGTTACCGGGGACATTGGCAAGGTCCTCGATGAGATTCCGGTTGCCGTGGGAAATCTGGTCAGGAAAAATTCCGTCCAGATGGACTCGGTGATTACCGCGCCTCGCGAGGCCAGAAGCGGGGACACTACGGGCTATCGCGAGACGGTGGCGTGGATAAAGGCCGGATCGCTTATCATGGGGTCAAAATCGCTTGAGGGCGAACTTGACGAGACTCCGCCGCACCAGGTTGATGTGCATAGCTTCTACATTGATAAATACGAAGTCACCAAGGAAGATTATAAAAAAGTCGCGGGCAGCGATCCTTCGTCGACGAAAGGGTGCACAATCTGTCCCGTTGACAATGTCACATGGTACGAGGCCCAGGACTACTGCAAAAAAATCGGCAAACGTCTTCCTACCGAAGCCGAGTGGGAATATGCCTGCCGCGCTGGGACGACGACGACCTTCAGTTACGGGAATGCGCTTTCCGGCGACCAGGCGAATTTTAACGGCAAGGAGCCGTTCGGCGGGGTACCCATTGGCCCGTTTAAAGGGAAAACGGTACCCGTGGGCAGCTACGCGCCCAACGCGTGGGGGCTGTACGACATGCACGGGAACGTCGCGGAATGGTGTTCCGACTGGTACGATGCGGCATACTACGGCAATTCGGCAAAGGAAAACCCCGCGGGCCCCAAGGACGGCAAGTTGAAAACGGTCCGCGGAGGCGCCTGGAATTCGTCGGGCTCCGCTCTTCGCTGCGCGCGGCGCGCGGGATACAACCCGACGATGCGGCTGAACAGCATCGGATTCCGTTGTGTCAAGGATGATACGGATTCGGTGAAGACCCGGCGGAAAAGCCAGTAGGCCGGTATGATGAACACCACTCTGAAATCGATTCCGGGAGCGGCGCTTCCACGGTTCTTAAATCACCGGAAGCAAGCGCAAAGGTTATTGATGCCGCGTGCAGCATAAGCCTGGGGAAAGTTTTTTGCAGCGCCTTGTCGCCATAGCGGACGTCGCCCACGATGGGGTGGCCGATGCTGTAGAAGTGCACGCGGATCTGGTGGCGCCTGCCGGTGAGCGGGGTTGCCTTAACAAGGGAAAACTTTTCACCGGGCTCAAGCACCTCAAATGATGTTGTTGACTCTTTCCCGCGCAAAAGATCGATACCCATTCTTCCGGACCCGAATTGGCGTATCGGCTGATGTATGGCGCCTGTATTGTCAGCTATCCGGCCATGCGCGGCAAGCCAGTACGTTTTTTTTATCTCGCGGTTGAAAAATTGGTCGTTAAGCCTTTTATGCGCGGCGGCGTTTTTAGCGAAGATCATGACCCCGCTTACTTCCTTGTCAAGACGATGGACCACGAAAATTTTGTGGCCGTAGTGCGCGGTCAATTGGGCCAGAATCGTGTCTTCGCCTTTGACCCGCGTGGGGATCGACGCGAGGTTTTCCGGCTTGTTTGCGGCGATAATATCGCCGTCTTCAAACAGGATAGGGATCATGGTTTACACCGCCTCAAATTGCAATTTGTATAATTCATAATACATTCCTTTCGCGGCAAGCAGGGACCGGTGATCGCCCTGCTCGATTATTTTCCCATGGTCAAGCACGATGATGGTGTCGGCGCTTTTAATGGTAGAGAGCCGGTGCGCGATGATGAGCGACGTCCTACCCCTGATAAGCTGCAACGTCGCGTCCTGGATGAGCCGTTCGGTTTCGGTGTCGATATTGGAGGTGGCCTCGTCCAGGACCAGAATGGCGGGATCGAAATACAGCGCCCGCGCGAAGGCCAGGAGCTGCCGCTCTCCGGCGCTGAACGTGGCGCCGCGCTCCATGACCATTTCCCGGGCGCCGTTTTTCAGGCCCCGGACGAACTTGTTGCAATGGCTTATCTGGAGCGCCCGGTCCAATTTTTGTCCGTCAACTCTTGAACCAAGCGATATATTTTCGGCAATGGTCCTTGAGAAGAGAAAAACATCCTGCATGACCATCGCTATGTTGCTCCGTAATATTGAATATGGGATGTTGCTCACGTTGATTCCATCTACTGAAATTGCGCCTTTCTGGACGGGATAAAATCGGCACAGCAGATTGACGATGGTGGTTTTTCCCGAGCCGGTTGACCCGACGATGGCCAGGGTCCGGTTCTTTTTTATGGAAAATGAGACACCTTGTAATATCCATTCATCCGGCTTGTAGGAAAACCAAACGTCATCAAACCTGATCTCACCGTCAAAACGAGGGACGCCGTCATCGCCCCGGATTACGTGGCGCCCGGCAAATGCCTGATGGAATGACTTCATCGCGCTCTTGTCCGACAGTTCCTTGCGCGCCGGGGCATTAAATAACAGAAGGATTTTCTCGCCCGCCGCGGTGGCGCTTTGCAGGGTGTCGAATTTTTCCGCCAGGTCGCCGATGGGCTCGAAAAAAGTTCCGATATACGAAAGGAACATGACCACGAGGCCATAGGAAATCCGGTCGGTCATGATAAGGCGGGCGCCGATAAAAATGACGCCTGCTATGCAAAACCACCTGAAAAATTCGATGAGCGGCCTGAAAATACCGTACATGTAAAGTTGCCGCATGTTTGCGTCATAAACCGCTTCATTGATCCGTGCGAACCTGCGTATTTGCTTGAGTTCCTGAACGAAAATCTGGACGATCCTGATTCCTGAGATGCTTTCGTTTAAAAACGCGTTGAGGGCGGCTATTTTTGTGCGTATTGTCCTGTAAGCGCCGCGCGCTTTGACCCTGAATACAATGGTGATGATTATAAGAAACGGAAATGAGGTCGCCACCACAAGGGCCAGGGAAACGTCAGCCATGAACATGATCGTCGTTATCCCGGCCAGGATGAGCAGGTCCTGGAAAAAGGTGATGAGCACCGAAGAGAACATTTCGTTGAGAGCCTCGACGTCGTTGGTAACGCGATTGACAAGACGGCCGATCGGATTTTTGTCGAAATACGATATTTCCAGCGACAGCACGTGGGCGAAAAGGTCGCGCCGCAGGTCACGCATGGCTTTTTGGGACAAGTTCATGAGCGATACGATTTGCAAATACGAGGCAGTAAACTGCACGGTAAAAATGCCGAGGACAAGCAGTACATATAAGCCGATCCTGCGCAGGTCGGCGGCGCGCAATTGCACGAGTTCGTTTACGGAAAATTGTTTCGCGGCGCCCGCGCCGACCAGCATTCGTGACGATGAAATGATTTTTACATCGCCCGCCCGCGCCAACCGTGCGATTTTTGCCGCGAGCGCCGGGTCCGGTTCCGGCGATTCGACAAGCGTATATTTTTGGGAGGACAGCGAGCCTTCCCGGATAAGCTGTTGTAATTTTTTGCCGGGCAAGAATGAAAATTCCGATTGCATCATGAAATAGGTCGTGTCGGACGCGGCAACGGCCTTTGCCAGCTTTTTTTGCAAGAGGGAAGACTCGCTTTTTGTTAACAGTTTGCTCGTGACCGAAATGATCGAGCCTTGCTTTACTATAAACCGGTCAATGATGATTTTGGAAATATAGGGGACCGACAGGGTCGCGGCGGTGATGACGACCACGAACAGCAAGGAAACAACAAGGCGTTTCTTGTAGGCCCCGACGTATTTCGCCAACAGGCCCGCAACGTCGCGGTTGAAGATTTTCCCTTCGGAGTTTTCTTCTTCATGGAAGAAATCCATGGCTATACGTTTCCTTCGCTTAATTTTTGCATGGCGAACAACCTAGCGTAAAACCCCTCGCGGCTAATCAGTTCCTCGTGCGTCCCCTGTTCGACGATCTGGCCTTCGTCAAGCACGATGATCGAATCGCAATTGCGTACGGTCGAGACCCGGTGGGCGATGATAAGCGCGGTCTTGCCTTTGATTTCCTTGCTCAAGGACGCAAGTATTTCACGCTCAGTCGCCGCATCCACTGACGACAGCGCGTCATCGAGAATCAGAATGGCGGGGTTTATCAGGATCGCGCGCGCGATTGAGACCCGCTGTTTCTGGCCTCCGGAAAGGGAAATCCCCCGCTCGCCGATCACGGTCGCGTACCCCGCGCCGAAAGCGGCAATGTCTTTTTCCATGGCCGCGCTTCGCGCCGCTTTTTGGATCGCCGCCAGGTCCTTTTTATTGTCGTCAACGCCGAAGGCGATGTTGTTTTCAATCGTGTCTGAAAAAAGAAACGAGTCCTGTGGAACGTAGCCGACGGACTTCCGCAGGAGAGGCAGCGGGACGTCGTTGATATCGCTTCCGTCAATGAATACGCGGCCTCGTTCAAGGGGAAACAGGTGGAAGAGCAGAGAGACCAACGTGGTTTTCCCGGCCCCTGGCTTCCCGATAATTCCAAGGGCGCTTCCTGCCGGGATTTTCAAATTAACATGCTTGAGCACCTCTTTCCCCATAGGAGAAAATCGAAACGTCAGGTCTTGGATGGAGATTTCGCCTGCAAGCTTCTGTGTCCGGTTTGTTGACGGCAAAGGAACAGTCACGTCGGGGCGGGTATCAAGCAATTCCATTATTCTTTTTGCGGATGCAATACCCCGCTGGGAAATGTTAAACACCCAGCCGGTGGCCATGATGGGCCAGACCAGAAGCTGGATATAAAAAACAAAAGAAACAAAATCCCCGAAAGAAAGTTTGCCAAGAATGACCTGCCTGCCGCCATACAACAATAAGAGGGCGATCGATACGGAGGCCAAAAAAGTCATCAAGGGAAAGAAAAATCCCCATAAGCGCACCAGTTTAATGTTTTTGTCAACATATTCGGTGCTTTTTACGTAAAAATGAGCGAGTTCATTTTCTTCCTGCACAAAACCCTTAACCACCCGCGCCCCCGAAAATGCCTCCTGCGTAATTGATGAAAGATCGCCAAACGACTCCTGCACGTCTTTAAACCGGGATTGAATAAGGCCGCCGAATTTAAGCATTACCAGGATAATAAGCGGAAGCGGGGCCACCGTAATCAAGGTCAATGGAACATTGGTGTTGAGCATGAACGCCAGAGAAAGGGACCCCATGAAAACCGCGTCTGTAAGCCCGGTGACGGCCATTCCCGTGGTCATTCGCACCGCGTTGATGTCATTGATAAACAGGGCCATCAAATCGCCTGTTTTGGTAACGTTGAAAAATGAAAAAGACAGGCCGGAGAGGTGGGTAAACATGTCCTCGCGCATGCGAAGTTCTATTTTTCGCGAAGGTAAAAAAATACACAAGCGCCAAAAAAACCGTATAACTACCATGCCGGCGGCCAATGCCACAATATATAAAGCGTTTTTCAAGATGAGACCGTGAGAAAGATTCTGTTCTCCTAAAACATCCAGAATCCTCTTAATTATTCGCGGAATAATAAGTTGGAAGGTGTCGACGATCATTAATAGAACAATACCGCAGAATATTGTAAGACGATATTTTTTCATATACGACAGCAGAAAGCTCATGGCCTTCCGCGTAGAAATTCTTGATTCAGGCATAAAAAGAAAAATAATTGGTCGTACTACGGTATTTCGACATATCCCTTTTAGTATTTTATGTGGCTCGATAATATTTTTTTTCCTAATTCGTAATTAAACGCAATAATCAACATTATTATTATGCGCGAATAACCATGAGACTTAACGGGATCACAGTTGTTTTAATCCTTGCTTCAATTTCTCAAGCCACGGTGCTTTCCACTGCGATCAGCCAGGACAGCCTGTTTGTTGGTGATCGGGTGCATGTGTGCGTTTCAATGCTTGTTCCCAAAGCGGCCACGGTAATCCCGCCGTCCACGGACACCGGCTTCGGCAAGTTCGTCGTCAAGGAATGGAACTCCGACAAGGTTGAAAAAAGCAATGTTGACAGCCTTTCTTTCAATTATGTAATCACCCTGTATACTACTGAACAATGCACGCTTCCGGCCCTGCCGTATGTCCAGGTGCAGGGTGATAAAAAGGACACGCTCTATTCTCAAAAGCTCCCTGTGCGCCTCGTCCTGGTCAATAACACCGATTCTACAAATCCCTCCATAAAAGGACTTAAACCCCAGCAAACTGTCGGTTCGCCTTCATTGCTATGGCTATGGCTTCTTCTCTGCGCATGCATCGCGGGGGCGGGAATCTATCTTTTCAAACGGTTTTATACAAGCAAGGAAAAAGCCAGGCAAAAGGCCCCGCCCAAGCCTGCGTACGAAGAAGCGATGGAAGCGCTTACGCTGCTGGATACAAAACAATATCTGTTAAAAGGCATGGTCAGGGAATATGTGTTTGAGTTGTCGGACATTTTCAAAAGGTATATTGAACGCCGGTTTGAAATCAATGCGGCTGAATTTACGACCGAGGAAATGCTCGATTGGACCAGGCGCTCGGCGCTGGAACCGCCGGAACGGAAAATAGCCGAATGGTTCTTCAGCACCGCGGACCCCGTGAAATTCGCCAAATGGCTCCCCGATAACGATACGCTGCAGCGCTTCGGTAAGGACGTCCGCCAGTTCGTTGAACAAACGCGCCCCCGGACCGAGACGGCGCCTAAACCCACGGACGGGCTCCATGCACCTTAAAAATCCTCAATTTTTATTGTTTTTACTTCTGTGGGTCCCGCTGGTCTGGGTGTATCTGCTCAGGGAGAAAAATCGCCCGGCCGTCCGGTTCTCCGATTTGTCAATTATTAAAAAACTGCCGAAGTCCAGGATGACGGTTTTCCGCCACGGCGGCATCGTTTTGCGCTGCGTGGGCGTCGGCCTGCTTGTGGTGGCGCTCGCGCGGCCGCAGATAGGGACATCCGAAGAGGAAGTGACTTCGGAAGGCGTGGACATCATGCTCGTTTTGGATGTATCATACAGCATGAAGTCACTGGACTTTCAGCCGAAAAACAGGATCTTCGTGGCAAAGGAGACCGTTAAAGACTTTATCAAAAAACGGCATAACGACCGTATCGGCTTGATGATTTTCGCGAAAAGATGCTATACAAAATGCCCGCTCACCCTCGACTATAATATCCTGACCCAGTTTCTGGAAAGCGTCGATTTTGAGGATTTCGGCGATGCCACGGCCATCGGGACCGCCCTTGCCACGGCCGGAAACCGCATCAAGGATTCTCCCGCAAAAAGCAAGATAATCATTCTGCTTACCGACGGCGGCAATAATTTCGGCGATATCGCCCCGCTTGCCGCCGCCAATGCCCTCGGGGAGCTTGGCATAAAGGTCTACACCATCGGCATAGGCAAAGAAGGCGAAGTGCCGTATCCGATGGAGATGATCGACCGGTCGACCGGCAAGGTCGTCGGGACGCAGATACAGATGATCAAGTCGGATCTCGATGAGCAGTTGCTGGCCGATATCGCCCAGGCCACCGGAGGCCAGTTCTTCAGAGCCCAGAACGCCGAACGACTAAAGGAAATCTACGATAAAATAGACAAAATGGAAAAAACCGAGATAAAAACCAAACTTTATACGTCGTATTCCGACAAGTTTTTCCCCTGGCTCGTGTGGGGAGTGGTCGTTTTGCTGCTGGAAAATATTCTGTCCCATACCTGGTTGAGGAGAATACCGTAAGATGCGTTTCGGCAGTTCTTACTATTTCTGGCTCATGTTGTGCATTCCCATGTTCGTCGGGCTGTTTATTTTGGTGTACCAGCGAAAACTGGTGATCATGCGCAGATTCGCCTCGCTTGACGTTATTAAAAGGCTTACTCCCCAGAACACACAGTCGCGTCAGATACTGAAATGGTGCTTGTTTCTGTTATTTTTTCTTTTTGCCGTTCTTGCGCTCTCACGTCCCCGGTTCGGCGTAAGAATGGAAATGGTGGAAAGGAAAGGCATCGATATCATGGTGGCCCTTGACATTTCCAAAAGCATGCTCGCCGAGGACGTCACTCCCAGCCGCATTGAACGCGCGAAATTCGAAATCAACCGTTTTATCGATCTGCTCAAGGGCGACCGGGTCGGGCTTATCGTTTTTGCGGGGGAAAGTTACGTGCAATGCCCTCTTACCCTTGATTACGGCGCGGCAAAGATGTTTCTTGATGTCGTGACCACCGATTGGGTCCAGAGGCAAGGCACCGCGATTGCCGCCGCCATCAACCAGGCGCGGGAGGGCTTTAAGTCCAAACAGAACAAGTCGCGCGTAATCATTATTCTCTCCGACGGCGAAGACCATGAGGGCGACGCGATTACCGCCGCAAAGAAGGCGGTAACGGAAAACATCAAAATCTATACCGTCGGATTGGGGTCGGAAGGCGGCGTGCCGATCCCGATCAATAAAGGTAAAGGCAATATTGTTTACAAAAAGGACAACGAAGGGAACCTCGTCATGACAAGGCTCGATCCCATCATGCTTGAAAAGATCGCCATTGCCGGAAACGGCAAATATTTTCAGGCGGGAACGAACCTGGATTTGGGGAGCATTTACGGTGAAATAGCAAAAATGGAAAAAAATGAATTCGGCGCGGACCGTTTGAATATTTATGAAGAGCAGTACCAGACATTCCTCATTATCGCTCTTTTGTTTATTGCATTGGAATTTTTTATTCCCGAACGGGGGAAAATAAAAAAGGAATGGACGGGGAGAGTAGAAAACGCATAGGGTGTTCTTATGAAAATAATTTCAATTATAGCAATAATTTTTTTATTGGCAATAACGGCCTTTTCCGATCAGATTTACACTAAAAATAAAAAGGCCAATCAACTTTACAAAAAAGGCGAATATAAGGAAGCCCTTAAAATGTATGAAGATTTGGCCGTGGAGGCGCCATC
>JBAVGL010000133.1:0-2330 GCA_049684795.1 Chitinivibrionales bacterium
CCCGTAAATTATCGTGTAGGGGGAAAATGCAATTTATAGATTTACAACGGCAATACCAGAAAATTGAAGCGTCCGTTCAGAAAAGAATTACCGCGGTTCTTCATCATGGTAATTTTATATTAGGGCCGGAAATTCAGTAACTTGAGCAAAATTTGGCCCGGTATGTCGGCGCCCGGTATTGCGTTTCCTGCGCAAGCGGCACGGACGCTCTGCTTCTCCCGCTTATGGCCCATAATGTTGGACCGGGCGACGCCGTTATCACCACGCCCTTTACCTTTGTCGCCACCGCGGAAGTCATTGCGCTGCTTGGAGCAACTCCGGTTTTTGTCGATATTGATCCGGTAACCTACAACATGGACCCGAAGAAGCTTGCGGAATCAATCAATGATCCACAAAATGGGAAAGCGCCTTTTGCAAAAAAAAACAAGGCCTTAAAACTCCGCGGCATAATCCCCGTTGATATTTTCGGGCTTCCCGCGGATTATGACACCATCAACCGGATTGCGAAAGAAAACGGGCTCTTTGTCATAGAAGACGCCGCCCAGAGCTTTGGCGGGACGTATAAGGGCGGGAAAACCTGCTCCCTTGCGCACGTTGCGGCAACGAGCTTTTTTCCGGCAAAGCCCCTTGGTTGTTACGGCGACGGCGGCGCGATTTTTACAAATGATAAACCGTTCTTGGAAATACTCGGATCCTTGAGGGTGCACGGTCAGGGGTCAAATAAATATGAAAACGTAAGGATCGGCATCAATGGCAGAATGGACACCATGCAGGCCGCCGTTCTGCTTGCCAAAATGGAGCTTTTTAACGAAGAAGTGGAACTCCGGCAAAAAGTCGCCGCGCGCTATTCCTCTTTGCTAAAAGACCGTGATGTTGTAGTCCCAACCGTCCCCGAAGGATATTCGTCCGCCTGGGCGCAATACTCGATCCAGAGCGAAGGGCGGCATGAAATAATTGAACGGCTGAAGACCGCTGGTATACCAACGGCTATTTACTATCCCAAACCATTGCATCTTCAAACGGCCTTTTCGTATCTTGGGTATGAAAAGGGCAGCATGCCGGTTTCCGAAATGGTCGCCGGGCGCATTTTCAGCGTGCCCATGCATCCGTATTTGACCGAGAAAGAACAGGACGCAATTGTTGAGATAATCGGTAACTCATAGGAAATTGATGCGACCCCGAACCCCGCAAGCGTCTTTTCAATTGAATCTTTAACCTTGGAAATTGTATATTGAACATTATGGACTACAATCAAAACCCTTCAACTCTCCAACCCATCAACCCACAAACAGCCCTTTCCCCCCGCGACCCCGACGAAATCAACCTGCTTGAATACGCCTATGTTCTTGTCAAGAACAAGTGGTGGATAATCGGACTTACGGTATTCGGGCTGGTTCTCGGTTATGGTGCGGCCCTGATAAAAGGGCCGACCTGGGTTGCGGAGGTTTTAATCGCTCCTCACGAAACCGAATCGCAGAAAACGCCAAACCTGGCGGGTCTTGGGGCGCTCGGCGGCCTCGTGGCGAGCCAGCTTAGCTTTGGCGGCAACGCAAGCCTCGATAAAATCGATCTTATCCTTGACTCCAGGGAATTCGGCGCCAAACTCATCGAACGCTACTCGCTGCTTCCAGCCATCTACAAGTACCAGTGGCCGAAGGATTATCAAAAATCATGGGACTTTTCGCAGAATACCTGGAAGGCGGATTTTATCCAACCCAAACCGCTTGATATGGGAGACTTTATCAAATCAAAGTTTCTTAAGAAAACGACCAATAAAACCAATACCATGACGTTGCAGATAAAATCGCGCGATTCAACTTTTTCCATAAACCTCGCGAATAATTATATCGAATACCTTAATGATTACATAAAATCAAACGTCCAATCCGATGCTCGCGAAAATGTTTCCTATCTCGAAAAACAGCTTATTGCTATTTCCGACCCGCTCCTTCGGGAAAAGATCCAGGGACTCATTGCCAATGAAATAGAAAAAGAGATGGTGGTGAGCAAGGAGGCGTTTAAAGTTGTAGATCCGGTTTATTTAGCGAAAACATTTAAAGAAAAAAGGCTTTACCCTCTTGTGTTTAGCTTCGGCCTGTTTTTTATGACGTGTCTGGTCCTCGTGTTTGTTCAGGCGTTTTCTTCGTCGGACAAAACCGACGAAGACAGGCGGCTCATTGAAAAAATCAAGAAAGAAATGCTCCTGGGCGGGAAATAAAACGGTTCTTCCATTGTTCAGTCTTTTCCTGTTTAACGCTTGCTGAATATCGCCTGCTTTGATCCGCACAACCAATCTGAAAACCGAGAAAATGTTTTAGGATGTTCCAATA
>JBAVGL010000134.1:0-1842 GCA_049684795.1 Chitinivibrionales bacterium
ATTTACAGCCGTGGTTATCGATGACGATAAAAACGACCCTGCCGGTTGAAAGCTTTTTCGCTTGAAAAATCGCTTTTCCCCCAACAATATTTGCTTGGTCCAGCAGGCGCCCCGAAGCGTCAAGAAGCCTCGCCTCCCTGCCGTTAAAACTTTCCGCGTTGATAACCTCAAGCAAACCATTGTTTTTTCGAAGGGAAAGCATTGTTCCATCCGCGGAAGGCACGGCGCGGGGGCTTATTGACGCTGGACCCTTTACGACAAGCGTGTCGATGCACGTAATAACGGAGGCAATTTGACAGAGCGGGGCGCACGACGGTTGGCTCTCGATGAAAACCGGGTATTTCCCCGCGGAAGGCGCCGTAAATTGATAACCGATAGTGTAGGTCGTTCCGTACCACGGCATGCAATCTGCCGCCGGATTATACACCGGCCTGTAAACCAGCGTAATGCCTTTGGAGTCAAGGGCAATGCTCTTCACGATTGAATCGGGAACACAGGTATATTCAAGCGTCGAGAGCGTGAGCGTTACCGCGCTGCCGGCGCCGACCGTATCGGGGCTTATCCATTGGTTGGCGGCGCGATAATCGACAAGCGTCCATTGTTCGCTTGTCATGGGGCTCGTTACGCACACCGACTGACTTGGAGATTTAGACTCATAAGCCACAAGCCCGATGCCGTCCGCTTGTGTAAAGGTAACCTGAGGGGAGCAAGCCGGAAGCGGGCAGGAAATCGGATCGATAATATATCCGGTAATGGATTTGCCGTGATATGCAATCGCAACCGTGCTGAGCGTGCAGGGCGCCGTGGTCCAGCACAGCGGCTGGTGAATGAGCGGGTAGCAGTTATCGTTATTAATTACCAATCCATTGCTGGTATACTTTCCGGTGAGCGTTAGCGTGTCGAAGGTACTGCGGGGCGGATCAAAAAGACTGTCGAAAATTACGGGGGGATAGGTCACCAGTGTGGTTTTGGACCGGACCAGATTTTTTTGTTGAAGAATTGTTATCCAATAAGTGTCGTTGCCCTGTGAATTTTGGGTAACTTGCCATTGCACGGTCCCGCTGTCGAATTTTGAGGCGCCGGCAAGGCTGGTATCCGTGGTAAAACTATAAAGCCACCAATTTCCTTCACGCGCGGGAAAAAGATCGGCAAACGAGACAGTAACCATTATAATAATGGCCAAAATAACACAATGCACAAGGCATTTCTTATTCATATTTTACTCCATTGTCGGATCGTTCAGTTTGCCACTTTTCATAAAACCGGTAGGATCACAGCGCAACAAGGCTGGAGGAATGCCGGCGAAGTTGCGGCAATTCTTCAACGTCAGGTTATCGTTTTCTTAATCACCTTGAACAAATCATCCGGTTCTATCGGCTTGAGCAAAATTTCCGACATGCCGTTTTTGATGAATTTGAGATTGTCGGCCTGTTCTATCAGCCCGGTCAACAGGACAAACTTTACGGCCGGCTCTATTTCCCGCATGGCCTGAAAAACTTTTTCACCATCCATGCGCGGCATGTCCTTGTCTGAAAGCACAAGCGCGATATCGTTTTTATGCTCCCGGAAAAGCGTAACCGCCTTCTCGCCGCTTTCTGCCGCAAGAACGGCATACCCTTGTTGACTTAAAAGCTCCGACAAACATTCCAGAATTGATTCCTCATCGTCAATGACCAGTATCGTTTCGCCGGAGCCGCGCGCGACTTCGGTTTTTTCCCGGGTTCCCGCGGACACTAATGTATCGCCCGCCGGGACAGGCAGAAACACCGTAAACTCTGTCCCTTTGTTGATCGCGCTGCGCACCCTGACAAACCCGTGATGATTTTCCACGATGCCATAAAC
>JBAVGL010000135.1:0-1606 GCA_049684795.1 Chitinivibrionales bacterium
TCTGAATACAATTCAAGAATAGCCGGCTCATCGTGCATGATAAGGATTTCAATCGTTTTTTCAAGAAGAGGGAAATCGATGTCCGAAGGATTTAATGGATTTGCGTTTGATTTTCTATCTATTTCCATTGGCAAAGTATCCCCCTTCAAAATTTAAGAGCACATCAACTTTAAAAATATAAATGGTCGATTGCATTCTATATGTGATGTACGTCACAAAATGCATCTTTTTTCGTTTACTGTCTGTAGGCGAATTATATACGCCTGCCTGCGCCATCGCTTCCTGCCTGCGCTGCCGCTTTGGCAGGCAGGCGGTTGGCAGGCGCTTAATACAGATAATTACCCGTGCAGAACCTTATCTACCTTGTGGGTTAGATCATTGGTTGGAAAACCAAGGTAGTCTTTGCGAAACTGATCCAAAGAATGTATTTTTTTATCTTCTCGTTTATTTTTTTGATCGATCCGTTGAAATAGCGATTAAAGGACCTGAATGGCCGTTAAAATTAAAATATGCGGCATAACTCAATATGAAGACGCGAAGGTCGCGGTAAGTCTGGGGGCCGATGCCATAGGCTTTATTTTTTATCAGAAGAGTCCGCGTTGCATCAACCCGCTTGACGCCAGAGAAATAATCCGGCGTCTGCCCCCGTTTGTTTCCAAAGTAGGCGTTTTTGTTGATGACGACGCGGCAACGATCATGAACATGGTCAATAAAACGGGCATAGACACCGTGCAACTTCACGGCAATGAACCGCCGTCGATCTGCGGGGAAATTCCGGTCACGCTCATCAAGGCCTTTGCAGTGGGGCCTGATTTTGACCTGTCAAGTTTTGAGAAATATAAAGTCAATGGCTATCTGCTGGACACATGGGGCGATTTGCAGCGCGGAGGAACGGGAAGGACGTTCGACTGGTCTATCGCGAGTGAGGCCATGCAGAAATTTGGTACGATCATCCTGGCGGGCGGATTGGGCCCGACAAATATACGTGAAGCGCTTGACTCCGTTCATCCCTATGCCGTGGAATTCAACAGCGGCGTGGAAATCAAACCCGGCATAAAAAACCCGCACAAAATGCGTGATGCCATTACCCTGGTCAAAAACTGGAAATAATTTCCTCTCTGGAGGGAGAATTCTTGCATGGACCTTTTTAAAAAAGCTTACGAGTATAATGATCCCGAAGAAGTCATGAAACTAGGGTTATACCCCTATTTTCGCATGAACGAAACCGCGGTCGATACCACGACGATCATGAACGGAAGGAAAACGGTCATGATCGGCTCCAATAACTACCTGGGACTTACTTCGCACCCGTATGTGAAAGAGGCCGCGATTAAAGCGGTTGAAAAGTACGGGACCGGCTGCACGGGTTCCCGCTTTCTTAACGGGACAATCGACCTGCACGTCGAATTGGAAGCGCGGCTTGCGAAATTCATGGGGAAAGAAGATTGCCTGGTGTTTACAACAGGGTTCACCACAAATCAGGGCATTATCTCAACATTGGTTGGGAAACATGACGTGGTGATTTGTGACCGCACCAATCACGCGTCTATCCTTGACGGCTGTCGGCTTGCCTACGGAAAACTAATCAAATTCCGGCACAATGACA
>JBAVGL010000136.1:0-5413 GCA_049684795.1 Chitinivibrionales bacterium
ACCAGCCAAAGAAGCAGGAATGAAAACGGCTCTGTTTGCTGGCGATGACCGGAGCACGTTTACGCACGGTCTCGAACAGAGCGTGGTTCCGGACATTTCGTTTACAGCATGGAACAACCTTGCGGAGCGGGTATCGTTGTATGAAAAGTAATGGAAAAGGCTTCAGTTGCGCCTTGTCGACTCTTTTTCTGGCGGCCGTCCTGTCCCATGCCGGCACGTCGGCGTTAGAAATAAAAGTCACCAACAACGATAAAAACAATCTCGACGCCCTTCCTTCCGCATTGGTAAAAGGGGCGGAGGAGGCATATGCCGTCAACAAGAAAGGGCTCGATGAACTTGAAAAAGGCGATCTTGACAGCGCCATGGCGTGCTTTTCAAAAGCATCGTCGATGCTCCCCGTTTATGTAGACGCCGAAAATAACAGGGGAGTTGTCCATTTCCGCAAAGGAAATATTCCAACGGCAAAGTTGATCTGGCAATCGGTGATTGCCGAAGACCCGACGTATGCGGTCGCTTTCTATAATCTGGGCGTCATCGATTTTTACGATACCGACTATGAATCGGCCATGAGCCATTTCCAAAAGGCTATCGCGATAAACAAGAAATTCATCGAGGCCTTCGTCATGCTTGGTCGGGCGGAGCTGGCCCTGGGCAAAAAGAAAGAGGCATGCGATAATTTCAAGGAAGCGTTTAAAATCGACCGCGCCCGGACGGATGTTGGCCTTTATCTGGCGTTCGGCCTGATCAGCGCGGGGGACACCGTTCAGGCGCAATCCGTGCTTGTCAAGCTCAAGCATTCAACTGAAGCTTTGAAGATGCTCGGACAGATAGAATCATCAAAAGGAAACTTTGCCGCTGCGGGCACGTATTTTTCGGAGGCCATTTCAGGAGGCGCATTGCCCGATTTGCTCCTTGAACTGGCCTGGACCCAATTAGACGGGAAAAAATACAAAGACGCCCTTTCAAGCGTCCGCGCGTACGCGGGCAAGGTGAAGGTCATGGCGTCCGACGCCTATGTTATCGGAGGGATAGCGTCAAAGGAGAACAACGACCTGGAGGGGTCCCGCGGCTATTTCGAAAAGGGAGTTTCCGCGTATCCGGAAGACCCGATACTTCGTTTTAATCTCGGCCAGATTTATTTCCTTAAAAAGCAATATGACCGGGCCGAAACAACCTGGAAGACGCTGCCGGACACCGCCTCCGACCCGTCGTTGTACTACATGAAGGCGTTAAGCGCAAAGCAGCGCGGGGATTTAGGGCTTGCCGAACGGCTTATCCAATCCGCGCTTAAGCTTGACCAACGCGCTGAATACCTCGATTTTCTTGGCGGAGTATTTTATGCGAAAGGCCGGAAAGACGAAGCATTGACGCAATTTAAAAAAGCGCTTGCGGTTGATCCTGATTTGCAGTCGGCAAAACTAAATCTGGCCCTTCTTACGGAGTCCGCGGACGGGCTGGAGGCTGCCGCCGGGACGATGGCCAGGGGGTATGCGGCGTGCACTGAACAATGCATGGACATGGCAGTGCAATTGTCGATTATTTATTACCATCAGGGGAAATTCGACAAAGCCCTTGGGGTGCTGGAAAAAATCCCGGACGAAAAAAAAGACCTGAGGGTCCTTCGGCATTGCTCCTTATATTTACGGCAAATGCGGGAATGGGACAAAGCGATCGCAGTTCTTGAAAAGGCCCAAAGCGGCTTTGTGCTTGATGAAAAAATGAAACGTGAACTAGCTGATGATTACCTCATGGCAGGCCATTATGCCAAGGCGGTGGAAATGCTGAAAAGCGTGCTGGGCACATGGGGTGAAAACCCTTCAAGCCTGTATTATCAGTTGGGATATGCATATTTTCAGCAGAATGATCTTGAAAAAGCCGTTCAATATTTTCAGCAAAGCCTTAAAAGCAAACCCGACAATGTCGCGGCCAACGGCCTTCTGGCGCTGGTGTACAACATGCAGGGTAACGCGCAAATGGCAAGGTCTCTCTGGGAAAAAAACCTTCACGAAGACCCGACAAATCCGGTCATACTTATCAACCTTGGCCTGTCTCTGGAAAAAGAAGGCCGCTATGAAGAGGCGCTCGAACATTATAACAGGGCCCACGTGCTCATGCCCGGCGATAACGCGCTCATGATCAATGTCGGAAACGCCTATGAAGGTCTGAATCGGCCGGTCGAGGCCCAAAATGCGTATACCGCGGCGCTTTCTTCCTCAAAAAAAAATCTGGCCGCGTACGACCTTTTCCTGCTGGCCCGGAAGTCCCGCAATCAGGCGAAAGTCAAGGAAATGTTTTCCCTGTTGACCGGCGAATTTCCCGCCTCACTATATACCAAGCGGGCCCGGGCCGAAATGCTGCTTGACGAGGGCGACAGCGCCAGGGCCCTTGCCGAGCTTGAAACGCTGTCTGAAAAAGACTTCGTCGACTGGTATACCATGGCCCGGATTTATGCGGCCAAAAAAGAAAATAAAAAGACCGAGCAATGTCTCGATATGCTTCCCAAAGATCCCTTCTGGGAAAAAGCGCGGGTCGATATTGATGTTCAGAAGGCCTATGCTTCAGGGGATTATTCGCTGGCCTATTCCCTTCTGGAAGGCCTTCACGACACGGCATTTTCCATTCAGTATAATGCCGCCCTCGCGGCTTTCCAGGCGAAAAAATACAGCGAGGCGCTTTCCATAGCGGAAGCGCTTGTCAGGAAGGCGAAGGGGAAAGACAGGGCGGACGTTTGCCGGCTGGCTGGGAACGCCGATTTCGGTCTGAAACAATGGAAAAAGGCTCAAGAATGGTATGAGCAACTTGCGGGCATGGAGGCAAAAGACCCCGTCGTACAGTATAATTGTGCCGTGGCTGCTTATAATCTGGGCGACATCGATGCCGCATGGGGATATTATAAAAGCGCGCTGGAGCTCAATCCTGCCTTGTCCAACAAGGACATTGAGAACAGGTATGCGGCCGTCCACCGTACCGACGTTGATACGATTACGACGGATTCTATCGACATTATGTATAATGACGCGGTCGCCTTGCAGCGAGAGGACAAAAACGTTGAAGCGGAACGCCTCTATAAAAAGATACTTGAGAAGAAAGAGCTCTATCCGCGCGCCTGGAACAACCTCGGAGCAATTTACTCGGCCCGCGGCGACCTAAGGCAGGCGGAAGAATGTTTTCTTAAATCCGTGGGAAAACAGCATGACATTCCCGAAGCCTATGCTAATCTTGTCAACGTATATATTGCCATGGACAGCCTTGGCGCGGCGCGTGGGTGGATCATCAAAGGACTAGGTCATAATCCCGACAGCGATGTTTTGAAGGAGCTTGACGGTCAAGTAAAAGAGTTGGTTAAAAATGATAAAAAGAAAAAGAAAGCAAAACATGAAATCCCTGAATAACAGGTATCGGCCGCCCCGGATGCAGTATAAACTCGATGATTGGGCAAAGAAGAAGAACGACCGCTTGAAGGCCTCGGAGGCCTCGGAAGCCTCGGAAATATCGAGAGGTCCAAAAAGCAAAAAAAACAAGCGAACGCACGGGCTATGAACATATTTTTTATCCGGAGGCGCCTATGGACTATCTGGATTCCGTGCTGATTATCGGCAGCGGCGCGCGCGAGCATGCCATGCTTAAGGCCCTGCTTCGGAGCGAACGGCCGATGTGCTTGTACGCCTATCCGGGCAATCCGGGCATGGAAAACGACGGATGCACGATAGTGGACGCCCCCATGAAAGACTGGAGCGACCTTGCTGGCTGGGCGGGCAAAAATGAAATCGACCTGGTGATCGTCGGCCCCGAAATTCCTCTTGTCGAAGGCATCGTTGACATATTCAGGAAAAAACGCCTCACCATTTTCGGCCCGACGAAAAAGGCCGCGCAATTGGAAGGCAGCAAATGCTTTGCAAAGAAAATCATGAAAAAATACGGCATTCCCACCGCGTCCTTCGAGATATTTTCAGACCGGGAGTCGGCCTCGCGGCACATTAAAAAACAAGGCGCTCCCATTGTCGTCAAGGCGAGCGGTCTGGCGGCCGGCAAAGGCGCTTTTGTCTGTGAAACATGCGACGAGGCCGAGAAAGCCCTGGGGGAGATATTCGACAAAAAACAATTCGGCGAGGCCGGAAGCCAGGCGGTGGTTGAAGAAAAAATGGAAGGCGAAGAGGCGTCGGTTTTTGTGCTTACGGACGGCAAAACCTACAGGGTGTTGCCCGTTTCGCAGGACCATAAACGGGTCGGGGAAGGCGACAAGGGCCCGAATACGGGCGGCATGGGCGCTTATGCGCCATGCGTGCTTGTCAACAAATCAATGCTTTCGCGCATCGAAGAGGAAATCGTCGTTCCTACGCTCGACGCGATGAGAAAAGAAGGCGCCCCTTACGCCGGACTGCTGTACGTGGGCATCATGGTCACCAGGGAAGGCCCTAAAGTCGTTGAGTTCAACTGCAGGTTCGGCGATCCGGAGGCGCAGGCCGTATTTCCTCTTGTCAACTGTGACTGGTTCGAGGTATTCAAGGCCTGCGCGTCGGGCCCGGGCAGCCTGTCGACGGTGAAATGGTCGATAAAGCCCCACTATTGCGTTGCCGTGGTCCTCGCCTCCGCCGGGTATCCCGGTAAATACGAAAAGGGCAAACTTATTTCAGGCATCGAAAAAGCCGAAGCTAAAATAGACAATGTCGATGTGTATCATGCGGGTACCAATCGAAACGAAAACGGGGAACTTGTGACCAGCGGCGGCCGCGTCCTGACCGTAAGCGCGTGGGAAGAGTCCCTTGCCGACGCCATCACCATGGCCTATGAAGCGGCCGAGAAAATCAAATTCGACGGAAAGATCCTCCGGAAAGACATTGCGGCCAAGGGGCTGGTGAGGCTCAAGAAAAACTGCACGTGATCCATCCTCGATTTTCTTAATGAAAGGATCGGAGGACGCATGTCACGAAAGTCCGTGGTAATGCTTGGGATGATAGTCGGATCAATTGCGGGAGGGTATTGTGGCGGTTTATTCGGAGCAGGAGGATTCTCGATGGCTTCCCTGTTCGGCAGCTTTGCCGGGGCGATTTTAGGGATATGGATCGGATATAAAATAAGCTGAAAAACCTCATGGACATCGGGAAATGAATTATTTTAAATGCGGGTGAACAACAACAGTAAGGCGGATTTCTCCTTTAGGAAGGCGGGATATGTATGAAAAAATTATGCGCATTCGAGTACCTTGACGTTCGGGCATATCTGATGGACCATCAAAAGATAACGGAATTTCCGTGGTCGCTCGGTTACAGGGGCGTTGCCCAAAAAATAGGGGTGACGAAAGGATATTTCTGGCTCTGCCTTCACGGCCAGAGGCCCTTTGCGCGGAAGGTCTGTGAAAAATTGCCGAAACTCTTGAACATTCCGGCCAAAGAAAAGGCCTATCTTCGGGTCC
>JBAVGL010000137.1:0-2179 GCA_049684795.1 Chitinivibrionales bacterium
CGTTTCATGCGTCCGCCAAAACCAGTAAGGACCTCATTTTGAAATCCGCCAATTCCAACATGAACAACATGTCCAATGGTGAACTGATTTCAATCCTTCAGGGGAACGTCGTTTTTTTCTACGATGATGCGGTGATTAAATCGGAATACGCAAAATGGTGGAAAAGCAAAGGCACGGTCTCTTTTTCAAACCGTGTCCATGTAACGAAAAAAGAACAGGCGCTTACCTGCGACCGGCTGGATTATGAAAAAAGCAAGAAATGGCTTGCCGCGGACGGCCATGTCGATTTTATTGACTCAAAGGAGCGCACGCGTATAACCGGACGTCATGGCGATTATTACCCTGACACGAAATTCATTGTCATGAAAGGCAAACCGGTCCTATATTTTTACGATACCACCGCGCACGACACCCTCGTGATTCATGGGGAAAAAATGTCGTATGATGATTCGCTCAAGCTGGCGCTGGTCCAGGACAGCGTCACCATTCAAAAAGGCAAACTCCTTTCCTACAGCCGCATGGCGCGCTATTATTCGGAGTTGAACAAGGCGCAATTGCGCCAGTCGCCCCGCATCTACTACGAGCGCGACTCATTATCGGGCGATTCCGTGGACCTCAAGTTTTCCAAGAAGGCCTTACGGGGCATGTCGGTCGACGGCAATTCGCATGGCATGTACAAGGAATTTACGCGTAGCGATACCATGCTTTCCCGTGTTTTTGGGGACAGCCTGTACATGGCCCTCGACGATTCGGGGAAGGTCGATTCCATGTGGGTCTATAGAAACGCGAAAAGCATGTATTATCCTTTGTCAAATCCTCTCATTGCCAATGAGGCTTATGGCAAAATTATGCTGGTTGCTTTTACGAAAAAAGGCGATGTTGACAATGTGAAAGTCTGGGGAAACGCCAAGAGCATTTATCATGTGGAAGAAGGCGACAAGGGAGGGTGCAATAACGCAAGCGGCGACAGCATCTATGTCGCTTTCAAGGACGGAAAAGCATCACGCGTAAAACTTTCCGGCAGCGTGCGGGGGTTTTACGCGCCGGGGAAGAAAGAATAAAAAAGGTTATGGAAAATAGCGAACGTATCGTCGATGCAGCAGTGAGCCCGGAACCAAAGAGCCGCGAAATCCGGACTGACAGCCTGGTAAAAATGTACAGCAAGCGCCGTGTTGTCGACAATGTTTCCATTGCCGTGCACCAGAGTGAAATCGTAGGGCTTTTAGGTCCGAACGGTGCGGGAAAAACCACGACGTTTTATATGATCGTCGGCATGATCAGGGCCACCGGCGGAAAAATCTATTTTGACAATATGGACATTTCAAAGAAGCCCATGTACAAAAGGGCGCGCATGGGGATAGGCTATTTGCCCCAGGAGGCCTCGATTTTCAGGAAACTCACGGTTGCAGAGAACGTCCTTTCAGTGCTTGAATCCCAATCACTTTCGGCCAAAAAGAGGAAAATACGCATGCGTCAGATCCTCGAAGAGCTCCATGTTGCGCATCTTGAAAAAAGCCTGGGGTATACCCTTTCGGGAGGTGAGCGGCGCCGGGTTGAAATTGCACGGGCGCTGGCAATCAACCCCGATTTCATTCTCCTTGACGAGCCTTTCGCTGGCATCGATCCCATAGCAGTCGAGGACATTCAAAATATTGTCCATGATCTCCGCGCCAAAGGTTATGGAGTGCTTATTACCGACCATAATGTTCGGGAAACGCTTAGAATCACCGACAGGGCCTATATCATCAATGAAGGAAAGATACTTATTTCCGGGACCGCCCGTGAATTGGCGGACAACCCGGAAGCCCGGAGGATTTATTTGGGACAGAATTTCCGTTTAGATTAGGTTCTGTAGGCGAATTATATACGCATTTAGCGTAGATAATTACCCGTACAGAACCTTATCCACCTTGTGGGTTAGAAACCGTGTCTGAATTGTCAACAATGGAAACTTAGACTTTATTTGAGAACGAGAGGCCGGTCGGGTGTTTTCTCAAGCGCCGTAGGGATGCTTTGAGGGGTCCCAGGCGCGGAGGAAATGCCCGACTGGCCGAGCAGATTAAAAAGGACGTAACTTTGAACATCAGTCTTGACATGTCGCTTAAGCTCCAGCAGAAGCTTTCATTCCAAATGATCCAGTCGCTTAAGCTTTTGCAGGTTAATACGCTCCAGCTTGAAC
>JBAVGL010000138.1:0-3073 GCA_049684795.1 Chitinivibrionales bacterium
ATGTGAGCCTCTTGACTCTTTTCGGACGCATGGCCCCTGAAGAACAGGAAAAAATATTCGGTCCCAACACCGGCCGCCGTATTGTTTGTGCCACTAATATCGCCGAGACGTCGATTACCGTGCCAAATATCCGGTTTGTCATCGATACGGGACTGTCGCGCTGCGTGGGCTTCGACAGCCGGGCCGGGATCAACCGGATGCCCGTTTCGCCGATATCCCAGGCTTCGGCAAACCAGCGCGCCGGCAGGTGCGGCCGCGTTCGAAACGGCATTTGCATCAGGCTCTATTCGCGCCACGATTTTGACTCGCGCCCAAAATTCACGATACCGGAAATCAGACGCGTCAATTGCGCCGGCGTGCTCCTGCGCATGGCGAATCTCGGCATCGACGGCCATAGACACTTCCCGTTTTTACAGCCACCCTCCCATTCGGCCATTGACGCGGGGTTCCGCCAATTACGTTTTCTGGGCGCGTTCGACAGGAAAGGGAAGCTCACAAAATTAGGCCGCGCCATGGCCCGGCTGCCTTTGGACCCCGCGGTTGCGCGAATGCTTTTGTTCGCGCGGGAACACGGCGCGTTTTCCGAAGTCGCGATCATCGCCGCCGCGCTGTCGGTCGACTCGCTTTGGGCGCCGCAAGCGCCGACAAAGGCGACGCATGGTCCCGAACTTTCTCCGCGCGGCTTTGCCTCGGATTTTATGACCTTTGTTTCACTCTGGCAGCAAATTCCTCGACAGAAAAACGGCAAATTTTCACGAAAACTCGTCGGCGCATTTTGTCTCAAGGCCGGACTTTCCTTGCAACACGTCAAGGAGTGGATAGACGTGCACCGGCAATTGATGAGAATATGCGCGAGAGTGGGCCCGATCAAACGCACGAGCGGAGGTTCGTATGAACAAATCCATAAGGCGCTGTTGTCGGCCTTCGCATTGAACTGCGCTCAGCGCGAACCTAACGGGCTCTATCGGACCGGGCGAACCCACGATATCATGGTCTCACCCGGCTCAAAGCTCCGCAAGGATTGCCATCCATGGCTTTTGTTTCACGATATCGTTGAAACAAAACGCTCCTTCGGCCGGAACGCCGCCGTCATAAAACCGCATTGGATCGAGGAGCTGTTCCGCGACCAGTGCCGGACTATTTACGAAAATCCGAGCTATGACCCGAAAACCGGAATAGTGCAATGTTTAAGGAACGTCATTTTCAACGGGCTGTTTATTGTCCAGAATCAGGTCGTTGATTATGGTAAAGTGCTTTCTGAAGAAGCGCGGGAAATATTCATCGAAGAAGCGCTGGTCAAGGAACGCACAGAGGGCAAATTTGACTTTTTACAAAATAACCGCCGCGTGCGCGATGCCATTGACCTTGGCCAGCGAAAATTACGAAACCGTACTTTGTATCGCGGAAACGGAGCTTTGGCCCAATTTTACCGTGAACGGCTGTCGGGAATCGTCTGCGACGAACAGCTTCGCAAGCTTATACGATCAAAAGGCGACCGCTTTTTGCTCCTTTCCGAAAACGACCTTCTGACAGGGCCCTGGCCGAAAGAGCTTGCCGAGTATCCGGACGCGCTCATTGTCGCAGGTTCCTTTTTGTCAATTTCCTATTGTCATAATGAAGGTGATGCAACGGACGGGGCCACGATCATGGTTCCGCTCAAGGTTTTCCGGATCGTGCCTTTGACCTACTGGCAATGGCTTTTGCCAATATTCTGGCGATTGAGGGTCAAGGAAATGCTTGCCCGATTGGAGAAAAAAGACATTTCGGAGGACGATTGCGACAAAATTATAGCCATGCTCGAACCGGGCAAAGGCAATTTCATCGATCAGATGGTCTTGAGCGTGGGAAAAGTGCTTGGAACAAAAACTGCCGGAAATTTAAAAGGGCCCTTGAAAATTCCCGACCATTTATGGATGCGGATATGCGTCATTGACGATAGGGGAAATATCCTGGATTCGTTCAGGCCTCCGGCCAATCCAGCCTCGCTGCCGCTTCCTCATTTGGGCGTCAGGCCGGCTATTTTTTCGCAATGGTGTAGCGAATGGGAAAAGGACACTCTATTAAAATTCGAGGTGCCCGTATTCAAGGAAATCTGGATAAAACCTCCAAAACAAATAGTCCCCTTTTGGGGTATAACGGCATTGTCAATTGAAAATGGCATTGTTTCCGTGCGTGTGTTTTTTTCTTCTTCTGCCGCGTATTCCGCCCACAGACAAGGCGTCAAGGCGCTTCTGGCCAGCGCCCTGGCCGATAAAATGGCATGGGCATGGCGCGATTTTTCCTCAACGCTTAAGTTTCCTCTTGAAATAGCTGATATTATTGATAAAAATGAATTTCTCGACCTTATCGAGTCATTTTTTAGCGAAATTGTGCTTGAACTTGATTATGAGGTACCGGTCGATTCTCAGGCTTTTGACAAGGTTTTGAATACATGTACCGCACGAATAGATGATGCATTAAAAATGTCCAGGAAATTGGTTTTCGAAATTCTTTTGGAGTGTAGAATATGCGAGCAAATTTTGGAAAAATTTTGCGAGTCTTCAACCGGTCCCACATCAGCTATGCACCGAAAAGAAGAACTGGAGAAAAACCTTAAGGAATATATGGAACTGCTTTACAAGCCTCATCCGCCATTGAAAAAAATAACCGGAATACCGCGTTATTTGCGCGCATTTGGATTCCGGGTCCAATTTGCCGGCAATAAGCCTTTACGCTATGATTCGCACGCGCGAATTATCCATGATTTAAAATTATCGCTTGCTTCCATGCGGAGCATGCCGGGTGCGGCTTTTCCTTACACAATGAAGATGCTTGACGAATTTGAATTGATGATTGAGGAATTCTGTGTCATACTGTTTGCCAGCGGACAAGTGCCCGTGGCTTTTCCGGTTTCGGAGCAACGGATCAAACGCGCCCATGAGGAGGCCTTGCGGGCTGTGGAGAATGACCGAGATTGTCCATAAACTTTTTAGCATCTCCCTTTAAATTATCAACTTTTCTTTCAAAACCATATTTTATCTTTTCTTCTTGAATAAAACGAATAAAAAATATATCTTTTATTGTAGGACAACTG
>JBAVGL010000139.1:0-33515 GCA_049684795.1 Chitinivibrionales bacterium
ACCCTTCGGCGGAAGACCATGAACTCGCGGCTCGGGCGCTGCTTCGGGGGGATATTGTTTTTGAACCGGGACTGTGCGTTTATCATCTCCCGCGCGCAATCAATTTCAGCGCTTACCTCCGGGATTCTTCATATCGCATGCGCTCGCAACTATATGGCGAGCTCTATTTTTTCAGCAAGCACCGTGACCGCTATCATGCGTTCCGTCATGCGGGGACGTTTTGGGGGACCTATGCGAATATTGTGATAAAACATACATGGAGCGCCCTCCGGCGGCGACGGCCCTTAATGCTTGTATCGCATCCAATCCAACTGGTCCTGCTGGTTTTATCGAGCGCGCTTGAGCAATTAAGCGC
The DNA here is from genome assembly GCA_049684795.1 of Chitinivibrionales bacterium. GTDB lineage: Bacteria > Fibrobacterota > Chitinivibrionia > Chitinivibrionales > FEN-1185 > JBAVGL01. The sequence goes on from JBAVGL010000139.1 coordinate 356, forward strand.
GTTTATCCTGTTTCCTTTCTGTATTGCGTTTTTTAAAAGCAATTCAAGCATGTTCTTTGAAAAATGCATCGATATCAACAGGACCTTTGTTTTATGGAAATTGCCCAATACAGAATCGCTTTCAAAACTCAGGCTTCCGGCACATTACCTTAAGTCGGTTTTATTTCCTCTGACTCATAGGCCGGTATATTCGATAGTTCCTGTTTTGCAGGGAGTAAGCGGTATCAGTTCTGATACGCAATTACGGATGTTTTTAAGGATTGACGATGTGTTTTTGAACAGAACCAAGGAAGTTGAAGCATTATGCGAAAAATTGGCAAAAAAGAACGTTCCTTTTTGCGCCGCCGTCATGGGCAAGGATTTGATAGCACCGGGAAACGAGGGCCTTATACAGCAAATCCGGGAATGCGGCGGGGAAATTGCGGTTCACGGGTTTTTCCATCAGGGCCGCTTCGGCCCGTTTGATAGCGAGCTCTTGCAGATGAATTTTTCAAAAATTGAGGCAATGGTCCGGGTGGTAAATGAGCATTTTGCGGGCCGAAATAATCCTAAAATAGTTATTCCTCCGTTTAACGCATTGGGACGCGAACAGATCGTTTATTTGTCCCGCTATTTTAAAATTATCTGCGGCGGTCCGGAAACCGCGCGATTCACCGATTGTTTTACGGGGCCCGTGGCCCTCGCAAACTCTTCCTGGTATTTTCCCGCGTTTCACCCATTTTATAATACCGCGACAAATATTTTAAAATCAAATGGACTGGCAGAAGTTTTAAAACTCAAAGGTTTCTTGTGCGTTGGGGTGCACATGTCATCGGAAGCGCGGGACGGCTATAAAGCGATTGCCCACCTTGTTGATCTCATTTCGGCAAAATTGACATCGTGGAAATATTTATATGATTTTTGACCTGGATTTTTCTAAAAAAAGGTAAGGAAATGAATATCTGGTTTGCGGCCAACATCCCCGAAGATTCATGGGGCGGTGTTTCACGTTCGATGCGCGAGCTGTCCAGCGGGCTGCAAAAGCATGGACATTGCACGACTATTGTGTGGGGAACGCGGGGCGCGGTTCACGGCAATTATCTTGTTTTCGCGTTTGAGTTATGCAAGCGACTGCTTTCGCATACCACGAAACAGCCCGACTGGATAATCGCGCGATCAACCGACGGCGTGATGTGCGCGCTTGCCGCAAAAATATTCAGAATGAAAACAAAAATCGCCTTGCATAATCATGGTTGGGAAGAGAAATCGTATGAGGTTGAAAAAAGACAGGCGCGGGGCCTTGTCGCTAAGGGGACGACATGGCGGGCCCGGTTGTTGCGGTTTCCGCTGCTGCGCGCGACCCTTTTTCTGTGCAATTGTTGCTTAAGCGGGACCTTGGTCGAAACGCGGTGGCTCGCGCGAAGGTATCCGCTGTGTCGAAAAAAACTGAGGTATTTGCCTAACGGCGTTTCCCTGAGTCATGAAGCATTTTGGGAGAAACAACCCATGGTACATAGAGATTTTCTGGCGGTGGGGGGCAATACCTGGAAGAAAAATTTAAAGAATACGACCGGAATTTTCAGGAACATTGCGTTGCGAATGCCGGAGGCCAGGCTTGTCATGGTCGGCACGGGAGTGAAAAACATGGATTATTGCGATGCAATGAAATACCTGAAACTGAACTATCTGGTCATTCCCTCCGAAAATATTGAAAGCATGCCGCAATGGTACAAGCAATGCCCGTTCTTTATTTCCAGCGCGCGATACGAAGGCGGGCATTCCCTGGCCATTCTGGAGGCGCTATCATTCGGTTGCGTGGTTTTTGCCACCGATATTCCCTCAACACGTGAAATAATTCTTGAAAAAAGCAATGGAGTTTTTATCGGCGGCGTCAATGATGAAGATGACGCGAAAACGATACTTGCCGTTTTAGACGATAAAGATCTTCTGGCCCGTATCAGGCATAATGCGTTCCGGACCGCGCTGCGTAACCGATGGGAGCGGCAGGTGGACCGTCTTGAGGAAATCCTATGCCCGAAACACTGAGGCCTTTTGTGTCGATCGTCATTGCCTCGCATCGACAGGATTATATTAAAAAGTGTCTCGATGGTTTTAACCGTGATGTGCTTGGCGATATAGCGACGGAAATACTTGTCGTCGCGGATTATCAGGTTGAACGATTTGAAAAGGATTATCCTGTTGTTCGATGGGTTTTTCATCAGGAAACAAGCATTTCGGCCAAGAGAAATACCGGCATCGTGCATGCGCGCGGCGGTCTTATCGGTTTTATCGATGATGATTGCGTACCGGTGCCGGGGTGGATCGTCCAGGCGGCACGGTATATGGAACAAAATCCTTTACATGCAGGGGTTGCCGGACGGACCATTGTGGAACAAGCCAAAGGCATATCGTATCCTGTAAGGGAGTTCAAGCGGCTTGAAAAGCCCGGGTTTCGCACGAACAATATTTTTTATCGCAAGGATGTTCTTGCCAGAGTGGGAGGGTTTGATTCAAGATTTACTTTCCAGCGTGAAGACGTTGATCTGGCATTTTCGATACTTGGCCTGGGTTTATTCATTGGATATTGTCCCGATGCAAAAGTGTTGCATCTGCATCGCAGCAAGGAAAATTGGGACCTGTTGAAAAATTGTTATAACAGAAGGTTTGATCCGCTGTTGTACGTCAAACATAAACCGCTCTATCGAAAATGGATCAAAACGCCGTTCACGCCGAGTATCGCGTTGGCATTGGTCGTGCATGGTTTAGTGCTGGCCTGTTTATGCGCGGGCCTTGCGGTTGTTTTGCCGGGCGCGTGCGACCTTGCGTATACATTGACCTTAAGCGTTCGAAGGAATTGGCATTCGGGAATTCATTGCGGTCAAATAGCGCGCGATTGGTTATCGTATTGTGTGTCGCCTTTTGTTTTATCAGGGGCTCTTGTTTACGGAAGCCTGAAATTCAAAAAATTATTGATATTTTAATAAGGACGATTGTATCAATATTGCCTTCTTTTCCAAACAGCTTCCATCGGACGCGCCGAATGGCGTATCCTGTCAAGTGCATCGCCTGGCCAATGCTTTGGTCGAGCAGGGCGAGACAGTCATGTGTTACAGCTTTAGTCCTAAACCGACGGACGCGCTCTATAACCATAGTCAGCTTTGTTCTTCGAAAAAAAGACCTCGGTTCGCGCTTAAAATTCTTCCCGCGATACGGTTTAGAATGATCAAGACCGGAAAATATGATATACTTCATTTTCACGGTGATGATTACCTGTGCGCCGGCAGCGCCCGGCGGGTCCGGACATTTTATGGATCGGCGCTGTATGAAGCGCGTTTTGCCGAGAAACCGTCACGATTCATGTATCAGGCGCTTTTTTATTTTTTTGAATTGGTTTCATGCGCGCGAAGAGGAAAAAAAATCGCGATTTCACGCGTCACGACCCGTGCATTGCCATGCGTGAAACAAACGGTTCCCTGCGGAGTGCCGCTTACCAGGTATTCGCCCGGCGCGAAAAAAACTCCATGTCCGTCATTGCTTTTTATAGGCGATCTTGACAGTAGGAAAAGAGGAAGGCTTTTGGTCGATGTCTTTACAAACAGGATATTGCCATCGTATCCGCGGGCTTCCTTGACAATAGTCGGGCCGCAAAAATGCATTGCGCCCGGCATCGTGTGTACTGGGAAACTATCGGAGGAAGCCCTGATCGAGGAATATAGAAAGGCCTGGATGTATTGCAGCGCGAGTTCCTATGAAGGGTTCGGGGTCCCGCTCATTGAAGCAATGGCGTGCGGCACGGCGGTCGTCGCGCTGCGTTCCGCTGGGGCGCGGGAAATAATAACGCACGGATTTGACGGTCTATTATGCGCCGATGAAGAACTTCCGGAAACTTTGCGCCAGTTAATCACCGATGCCGCACTTCGAACCGGCCTCGCCGGCAATGGTTTGCAAACAGCAAAAAAATACGATATTCGCGCGGTTGCGCGGCGCTACAGGGAAATTTACGAAACATGCGGCCAACAAAGTATATCGACATAATGCATACCGCACATGTTAACTGAATTTGAAATCATCCAATGAAAAGTAAACTCCTTTTATTCCTTCTGATCGGCGCCGTGGCTCTAACGGGGCATTTGATTGCCTATGAAATGTTCCATATACCGAAACAGATCGGGTTTGTCGTTATTTTCGCGGTAATCATGTTTTATCCGGTTGTGCGCTTTCCTCTCCTTGGCTTGTATGGGGTTTTTATTTTGTGCCCGTTTATACCTTATGCACGAAGACTTTTCTATCTAGTACATGGAAGGCCCGGAACCGATCCTCTTATCGTTTTAGGCGATCTGCTCATCGTCATGATATTTTTGGGATTGCTCTTTCAATTCAGGGATCGCCCCGCGGAGCAATCGGGCACGAAAAAATTAACCACGATAGTGAGCTTTTACTTTTTTTATATGATCATACGGACCTTTGTTTTCAACATTAGCCCGCTGGCCGATAGTCTGCAAAAGCTTAAATACTACGCACCGGCGGTGCTGCTCTTTTTTATCGGGATTTATTTCGGCCGTGAATTTAAGCTGTTAAAAAGGCTTTGGTTGCTTACAATCCTGATTGGGATCGCCGCTTGCGTATACGGGCTGAAACAGCTTTTCATAGGTTATTCCATCGCGGAAAAACTTTGGTTTGCCACGGCTATGTTTACAACACTTTTTATAAACGGAGTTGCCCGCCCGTTTTCATTTTTTCAGGCGCCCGCGGCATTCGCGGATTATCTGATAATAAGCACCATCGGCGTGCTCATGTTCCTTTATTGGAGCCGGTTCAAAGGGAAAATATTGATCGCGCTGTTCATACCGTTGTTTTTTTATGGAATATTGGTGACCTCGGTCCGCTCAAACTGGATCGGCGCTCTTTCGGTGTTTATTATCTGGTTCATCGTGCTCCAGTTAAAGAACAATACCCATCGAATAGCCATCATAGCCTTCGCATTCTTGTGCTTTATCATGTATCAACTTGTCGATGACAGTTTAAAAGCCGACATCAAACCGGAGGCGCTGCTCAGCGTATTGACGGGGAAATTGGGCAATCAAGAATATATCGACCTGATGGTGACCAGCAGGTCTGGAGCGCTGTCTAATCCTTTGGAAGAGAATTCGATGCTTTCACGCATTGCGCTCTGGAAATATATATTTCTGCTGACGGAAGACCCGCAAATGGCCGTTTTTGGAAGAGGCGTGGGAACGCTTGACGCCGATTCTCTGTATGTCACCTATTTGGCCGAATTCGGTTATCCCGGCCTTGTTTTCATTATTTTCCTGTTATGCGCATTTATCGCAAAAGGCATTAAGGCGCTCGACGCCCTGTCAGACCCGCGCACCGTTGTTTTAACCAAGGGTATTATCGTATTTGACCTGGTTTTCGCCCTCATGAACTTTACGGGGACCCATATCCATTCTTTTCCGGGAGACGTCTATTTCTGGTTTTGGAACGGAGTATTGATGAATATTCAATTACTTGACAAAAGATTAATTGAGGAAAATGAAAATACTGTTAACACTTGACTTTCCGCCTGAAATCGGAGGAATACAAAGATACCTGTATGATATTGTCCGGCACACATACGGGCGCGAAGACCTTGTTCTGGCGGGGGGCCGCCATTCGACGGCCGGCGTCGGGATGGAGGTGAGCGCCCGGGTCGCATGGATGTCTACGCCGCTTTCACGGTGGAATAAAAAATTCTCCCTGTTCCCGATGCTCTGGAAATACGTTACCTGTGTATTTGCACAAAGCGAATTGTTTGAGGTGGAATGCGGTAATGTATACGCGGCAGTCGTGCCATGGATCGCGCGTGTTATTACGGGTATCTCCTATTCCGTATACGCCTATGGCACGGAGCTGCTTTTTTTGAGGAAAAAGTCGGTGCGGGGGCTTGTACTGAGAAAAATACTTCGTAATTCACGAAAAATCTTTGCGATCAGCGCCTATGCCGCTTCGCTCATAAAAGAAGCCGGTTTTCTTAATGATATAATTATTGCGCCGCCGAAAATTGTTCTTCCCGGGAAAAGCAGTGAAGACATTATTTCCCGTAATGCGCAATCCGTCCAATCCATGGACATTCTCTGCGTTGGAAGGCTCGTGCCGCACAAAGGCCATTCAGTGCTGCTCAATGCCGTTGCCATGCTGCCGGGGGACAAATTGTGGCGCCTTGTCATTGTCGGCATGGGACCGTTATATGGGGATTTGGTTGATATGTGCGAGGCAAAGAACATCCAGCAGCGCGTGACATTCAAGAAGGGCCTTTCTCAGGAAGAACTGGAGCGGGAATATGAAAAGGCCTCTCTTTTCGTCTTGCCCTCGCTGGAGCAAATTAACGGGGTAGAGGGGTTCGGCATTGTTTTGCTCGAAGCAATGGCTTATGGCGTGCCCATTATCGCCAGTTGCGTTGGCGGCATTCCGGAAGTCCTTGATGACGGCTCATGCGGAATTTTGGTTGAAGCGGGCAATAGCGTTGCTCTTGTGCACGCGATCCTTGCATTAACCGACAATCTCCCGAGGCGGCGCGCTCTTATTGCCGCCGCATATGAACGAGTAAGGACCCGGTATGCCTGGTGATAGGCCCATTGTCATGGTATTTATCAATCATTGGGCGAAAAACCTGGGCGGCGCGGAATATTCCCTGATTGACATCATGAACTACGTCGCTTCGCGCAGTCAAGCGCATTTAATTACTTCCGAACCGGGACCGCTTGTCGAAAAAGCCGCGACGCTTGGTGTCGCGTGCCATATCATTCCCTGCGGTCTTAAGCCCGCAGGAAAAAGCAGGGAACGGTTGTTGCCGGCGATGCTTGTATCGTGGCGCGGGCAGATCTCCTTCTTGTGGTTTGTGGTCCGCAGTTTATTTTTGGCGCGTCGGATCGTTCCCGATTGCATTCATGCCAATGTGCCTAAATCGCATGTTACGCTTTTTTTGCTTGCGGCCTTGGGTTATAAGGGCCCATGCTGGTTCCATGTGCGGGAGATATTTAAAAAAGGATCCGTGCCGTATCGTATATATCAGCTTTTATTTCCAAAGAAAACCGGTAACTGCATCGCGATATCCCAAACGGTAAAGGCGCATATGCCGCCGGGCATGCAAAAAAAGTCAATTGTCATCTACAATGGCGTCGCCGTTCCGCCCGGGATCCATGCCGGCGATGATTGTGAAGAATTGCGCTTTGTGTATCTCGGCAGGGTAGTGCCGTGGAAAGGCTGTCATTTGTTGATCAGAATATTCGCTCAAGCGAAAAAACAGTATCCCGATGCAAACATTACCTTGACCTTAGTGGGTGATACGCTGTATTGGTCCCGTGATTACAGAGAAAAATTACAGGAACAAATTCAGCAATGCGGTTTGATTTCGTCGTGCAGACTGCTGCCGCAAACCAATAAACCCTACGAAGTGCTAGGCCGCCACCATGTGTTTTGTAACGCGTCGTATAATGAACCGTTCGGCAGGTCGATTGCTGAGGCTCAGGCGGCGGGGCTGCCGGTGGTGGCATTCGATAGCGGGGCGGTAAAGGAAATCGTTGAGCATGAGCGTACGGGCCTGTTGGTGCCTTATAACGATACAGAGGGGTTTATACGCGCTATGGGAAGATTTATTGAAGAACCAGACCTTGTGCGGAGCATGGGAATCAAAGGACATCGGCGGGCGAAAGAATTTTTTAACCGTGATATTCAGGTGCCGGCAATCTGTGACGAACTGTTAAGATTAGAAAATCAGGCGAATACCGATAAAAACGGCAAGTGAAAGAAGAATAATTGCCGAAGAGACCAATGCAATGATTTTTAATTGAGATTTTGTCGCATTCTCCCAGGTGTTCGAAGAATCACCAAGAACGCCTTCGGGCAGGCCGATATCACGCATTATTGGTATCATGCTTTCGGGGGCCGTATGTTGTTCACCCGTACGCAGCGATATCACCGTCCAGGGGATTGCTTTTTTATTTGTAATATGCTCAACATCATTGACCAACATGGTACCATGGTCAGCTCTTGGTTCCGGTGATTGACCGATGCGGGGTGGATGAGAGTTTGAGGTTTTTAAATTTTTAATTTTTTCCCAGGCGCCTTCATAGAGCGCTTCACCGGCCTCAAGGTGCATAAGGACGTTGTGTTCAATCGCTTTGAGCGAAGCAATGGGAACCCAATTTCCCTTACTATCCATCACCAGCCCGCGTGCCACGTTATTTTTAATTGTATCCAGTGCGTTCATGGGATGCGCTTTCGTGTGCTTCAAAATTAAAAGAACGAAATTGTATCCGGGGCCGCATTAGGCGAAGACCTGGGTCCCGTCCGTAGAGGGCGGACGGGTTTCATTTTTTCAATTTTAGGTTTTATTCTTATTGGCGCTTTTTCCGGCAGTGGTTGTTTTACGACCACAGGCGCGGGTGTCGGGGCCTCCTGGACGACCGAGGCCTGGACGGACGAGGCCTCCGTGACGGCCGTTGAATCAATCTTGACAGGCGATATTTTTTTGTCGGCCTTATCGGATTTTATGGCGACCATTTTTCTAAATGCCGGGTCGCTTTTCCCGGAAGCCCTTTGATATGCGTCATATTCGGCCCTTGCGCGCGCGAATTGCTGCATATTTATATAGATATTTGCGGTAAGCAGGTAGGGAGCGTTCATGGCGCCCCTGGAAACCGCTTTTGCCCTATTCAGGATTTCAAGCGCGTCGGAATCATTACCTGCATAGAGCATGCTTATTGCTTGAGATACCAGCGATAACGCCTCAAGGTCCGATCTGGCCTTTTTAAGGGAAAGAAAAGCGGCCACCGATAACGTAAGGCAGACCACGATACAAAGGGTCACCGCAACGATCTGAATCATTGCGAAGCGATTGGTTGAGGTGCGGATTCCGTCGGCAACATCGTTGGCCTGTATCTTCTGTAATTGAATTACCGCGTACCCGCATTCATTGGAACTGGGAAAATCATCAATGATTGCTTTATACAGTCGGCAGGCTTCCGGGATGTTTCCATCAACATAATGAAGCGTATAGGCCGTTTCATATAATTCCAACGGGGAATTTTCTTTAATTGTTTCGTTCATCGAAGACCTCGCTTTGCATTCTTCAGAAGGGACTTTATCTGCTTGTCCGACATTGATCGGCTCTCAACGACGGCGGGCGAATAACGACCGCACAAAAAACTTTCACCACCGCCGAATGACACCACTCCGGCGGACCCGCCGCTTTTTTTACTCCGGAATTCCGGGCATTTTTGTTTCATCTTGCAATTAAAACATGAGGCTTCCTGCTGTCGTCGCAGGAAAGAGTAGCCCCTTTTTTCCATGGTTTTATCTTTATCGTCAAGTTCCTGGGAGCTGGCGATGGACCTGTTTTTTTCAACAAAACGTTCATGATCGATGGAACGGTTCATAGAGGATTGTCCTTTATTCCGAGACGCCAAAGAAACAAAACTGAACAGTCGGCCCGCGGGGCCTCAGTGAAAATATAATCTTTGCTTTTTAACGGTGTAAACTCATATTCAGCATTATGGGATTTTATGCAGCAGGTCCAGGAGCCGGTCCGAAGGCACAAAACCGACGATTCTTTTTTCAAAAAGCCTTTCTCCCGAAGAAGAATAAAACTCAAGCACCGGAATGCCGCGCAGCGAGTATTCCCGGGCGATTTGTTTCGTAGCTTCCGTTTCTTTTGTTAAGTCCTTCCGGATACATACGAACCGGCCGAGCTCCCTGCGAATCGCCGGATCGGAAAAGGTCTCTTTGTCTAATTCTTTACAGGCAAGACACCAGTCGGCGTAAAAATCGATGATGACCGGCTTTTTAAGTTCGCGGGCTTGTACCACGCCCCGGGAAAGGTCGGTCACCCATGCAATACCGTTATTTTGTTCCGCCTTCGAAAAACCATGGGTATTAGCGTGCGGGAATAAAACTGCCGAGCCGACAATGCCGAAACTCCCCCCGACTAGAAGCATGATGCCGAAAGTTTTGCGCACAACAAATTTCCACGATGCGCCCTCATATGAAAGATGAAGAGCGCCCAATGCAATTCCCGAAAGGACACAGAGCGTCATCACCGAATAATAAGCGGGGGTTGATCCGAACAGCCGGTCGACGAACGGGGCTACCCCTCTAAAATAATAAAGTGCCATGATGAACATGACGACGCCGAGAATGGATTTAACCGTTTCCATCCAGGGACCGGGCCTTGGCCGTGATACGACAAGGCTGGAAAAGGTTCCCAACAGCAGAAAGGGTGTTCCTAAACCAAATGAAAAAGAAAGCAGCATAAGCATGCCAAACCATTGATTACCGGCAGTCGCCACATAGGTAAGGATTGCTCCAAGCGCAGGTCCGGTGCATGGTGCCGCAATAATGCCCGCAACAAGCCCCATGAAAAAAACCTTTTGATAACTGGCCCGCTTGCCTCCGATGGTCGCCAAACGGTTTTGCAAAAAAGAAGGCAATTGAATATTAAAAACGCCAAGAAGAGATATCCCGAAAATGCAAAAAATGGCCGCGACAATTCCGATCACCAGAGGGTTTGACAGAAATTGGCCGAACACTTTTCCCGTCGACGCCATAATAAAACCGAGTATCGAAAACATGACTGAAATTCCTGCCACATAAAAGCAGGAGAGCGTGAATGCGCGCATTCTGCTCTTTGCCGCGGTCGCTCCGAAAATACTAATGGTTACCGGTATAAGAGGATAAACGCACGGCGTTAAACACGTCAAGAAACCGCCTATAAAAGCGAGAATTATGGCAATCATTCCGCCACTTTGGGGGCCGGTTTTGCCTGGTGAACCGTTGTTTAATGCGTTCGGCAAGGATTTAATCCGCTGGGCACCGTTGGAAGCAGCGGCCGGCGAGGGGCGAATATTGACGAGAAAAGTGAGGGTGTCGGTTGCAGGCAAAAAGCACATCGTTTCCATGCACCCTTGATAGGAGCATACCAGCGTAATCCGCGCTGGATCGGACGCGCGACCCGAAATCGCCACGGGTACAACGGCAATCATACTGTCAACAAAAACGGCTTCTTTTTTGCCGGACATTTTATCAACATGGCTTACCGACGCGGAATACGCGGTTTTGCGGAACCTCAAGCCGGGCACGGCCACGGGACGTACAGCTGTTTTTGATTTGTAAACATAGTTGCCTTTATTGATGGCAAGCTTTACCCGCGCAAAAATTGCGCTGTCGACGACGCCGGTATCCTTTGAAAGCGTGCCGGACCATTGGAAAGGGATTTGCTGATGGGGAAATGAAATTTGCGGAAGCGCGCTCTGCAGGGCCAATACAATAAAAAGGCCGGACTTTTTCATACGGCTACAGGGTTATTTCAAATGATTTACCTACCGCGAAACAACGCATGCCTGCTTTGCGCTTTTTGATAAGCGCCTTGGATTGGGCCACCATCGCATCAACCTGAGCGTCGGTCCGTTTCTGGTTGTGGTGGAACAGGCCGAATCGCTTGACATTCGCTTCAAGGGCAAGGCGTACCGCGTCGGTGTATAACGAATGCCCCCATGGCCGCTCCGATACGGCAAAAATATGGCGATAGTCTTTTTGGGTATATTCCGAATCATGGATCAGGAGGTCTGCCCCGTTGCTGAATGAGGCATACTCTTCAAAATTCCGTCCGCCGCCATGGATGTATCCTAATTCATTGTCCGTGAGGAAAACAAAGGATTTGTCTCCTTCTTCGAACCTGTAGCCCAGGCCGCCGTTTTTAGGATGGCTCAGCGGAATAGGGCGAACGCGGATTCCTCCGATGGAAAAAGGCCGCGTGTCCGCGTCAATAAAAACGCACGCGGCTTTAATGTCGGCGTCCGTGAATTGGACGGGAAAATAGGGCTGATCAAGAAATTCCGCGAGCACGTTTTTGAACGAAGGCTTATTCAGGCGCGGCCCGCGCAAGGTAAGCTTTACGCCGCTGGAGAAAAGGGGCGCGAAAAAAGGCAGGCCCATAAGGTGGTCGAGATGCGCATGAGTAAAAAGAATGGTGATCGTTCGCGCCTTTTCCTTAAGCAGGGCATAGCCAAGCGACCTTATTCCGGAGCCTGCGTCGATGATAATCAGGTCGCCGTTTTTTGAGCGCAATTCCATGCACGTCGTGTCGCCGCCGTATTTTTCAAATAAACGACCGCTTACTGGAATGGACCCTCTCGAACCCCAGCACCGAATGAACATATCGCTTGACTCCACAAGAATACGGCTTTACCTGAAAGCCTTCGGGTTGACGGTTTAAGGACGGATTTTGTCTTTAAATATAATATGTACAGTATACCACTTAGTGAACAAAATAGGCGAGATAAATAATGACGGAGTAATCACTTCGCCCCTTCCCGACCCACAAGGTGGATAAGTCTCTGTACGCAGGAATTATATGCGCTGGAGGCGTATATAATTCAGCTACAGAGACTAATTACGCCGCCGCTTTGGAAAAAACTGTTTATTCATATCGCAGCGCGTCGATCGGTTTCAGCGAGGCTGCCTTTCGCGCGGGATACCATCCGAAGAAAATGCCGATGGCGGCGGAAAACCCGAACCCCAGAACGACCGATAACGGCGAAACGGTCACGGCCCATCCCTGTACTTTCGAAATGAGGCTCGAAACGCCGGCGCCCGCCGCGATGCCCAGCAGTCCCCCGGCAAAGCTCATGACGAGCGCTTCGACCAGAAACTGAAGAAGAACATCGCTACCCCGCGCGCCCACGGCCATCCTGAGGCCGATTTCACGCGTGCGCTCGGTGACCGAGACCAGCATTATGTTCATGATGCCAATGCCGCCGACCACGAGCGACACGCAGGCGATGGATGCGAGCAGGATGGAAAGCGTGCGCGACGTCTGGTCGGCGGCGTTGCCGAGGTCGGTCTGGGTCCGGATCGTAAAGCTCGTGCCGTCGCCGCCCGAACCGCGGCGCCTGTCGGTAAGCACTTGATTGATTTCCTGCCGCGCTTCATCAATGAGTTGTTCCGAGGCGGCGGATGCCGTCAATGAATTGGCAAAGGTGATCCCCATGAGTTTCTTTTGCACGGTGGAAAACGGGGCAATGACCTGGTCATCCTGGTCCTGGCCCATTGCGTTCTGGCCTTTTTCGGTAAGCACGCCCACTATTTTAAAAGGCAGGTTTTTTATACGGACGGTCTGGCCCACGACCGATTGGTTGTCGGGAAAAAGGTTCTTGACGACCGTGACCCCGACAAGGCAGACCTTTGTGGCCCCGCGCTGGTCGGCGTCCGTAAGGTTAATGCCTTCCTTGATCGGCCAATCGCGAATGTCAACATACTCGGGGTACACGCCAAAAATTGAAGTCCGCCAGTTCTGGTTGCCCACTTTGACCTGGCTGGTGGTGCGGACGATGGGGGTGACGAACTGCACAGCGGCGCATTGCTTTTTAATGGCGTCGGCGTCGTCTTCGGTGAGCTGAGAAGCGCTTCCCGCTTCCATGCGCACGCCGCCCTGGGTGAAAGATCCCGGAAAGATAAGGATGACGTTGGTGCCCAGGGCGGCGATCTGCGACTTGATCATGTCGCGGGCGCCCTGGCCCACGGCCAGCATGGTGATGACCGCGGCAACGCCGATGATGACGCCGAGCATAGTGAGAAACGAGCGCATTTTATTGCGGTTGAGCGACCGGATGGCTATCATAAGAATGCTGCGCAGTCTCATATGGTCTCCCGGATTTTTCCGGCGGGCAAAGCTGCAAGTTCGTCGATCGCGCTTCGCGGAGAGGCTGCCCGTTCGTCGGATAGGATGTGTCCGTCGCGAAAGGTCACCCTGCGGTGCGCATACTGCGCGATGTCGGGTTCATGGGTGACCATGATGACGGTTCGGTTGTCGCGGTTGAGCTTTTCAAACAGGGCCATGATTTCCACGCTCATCGCCGAATCGAGGTTGCCGGTGGGTTCGTCGGCGAGCAGCATGAGCGGGTCGTTGACAATGGCGCGGGCGATGGCCACGCGCTGCTGCTGTCCGCCCGAAAGCTGGTTCGAATAATGAAACGCCCTGCTGTCAAGACCGACCCATGAAAGCGCCTGCATCGCCATTTTCCTGGCTTGCTTCGGGGAAACGGATTTATTGTAAAGCAGGGGAAGTTCCACGTTTTCAAGGGCCGTTGTTCTGGCCAGAAGATTGAAGGACTGGAAGACGAAGCCCATTTTTCTGTTGCGTAAAGCAGCTAGTTGATTGGCGTTTTGACGCTGAATTTCTTTACCTTCAAAAAGGTACGTGCCTTCCGAAGGCACGTCGAGGCAGCCGAGGATATTCATGAGCGTTGATTTTCCGGAGCCGCTTGCGCCCATCACGGCCACGAACTCGCCCCGGTTGATGCTCAAGTCCACGCCACGCAGGGCGTGGACGGTGTTTTCGCCCATGACGTATTCTTTTTTAAGATTTGTCAATTGAATGAAATTGTTTGACATCTTGAGTCCCGGTTGTTGAGTTTGGTGCGGGCAAAACACCAGACCGCCCATCACCATAGTTAAAAGTTAACGCATCCTCCCCATTCCTCCGCCTGGGGGCGCCTGCATGCCGAAGGGCGTAGATGGCTGCGAAGGCGGTTTGTTATTGGATGACGTCAACATTCCCGTGATAACGGCCTGCCCTTCCTGCACATTTCCTTCTATTGCGGTAAAACCCCCGTTACTCAAGCCGATCCGCACCGGCACGCGCACGGGCTTTCCGTTTTCAAGAGTAAATATTCTGCCCCAATTTTTCCGGTCATCGTTACCGGCGTTTCCACCGTTAACTTTTTGAGCGGAGGAATCAGCCTGTCGATTGCCATGGCGCCAGAGGCTCGCGGCGGAATCGGATTTCTTCCACCCTGATCCGTCGGCGCCGGCATGTGTGGAATCTGAGCGTTTCAAATGGCCGGTGCCTGAAGACGAATCGCGGCCGCCGCTTTTTCCGGCCCACGGACTCTGGTATCCGGGCGGCGCGAACTTGAGCGCGGCGGCCGGGACCTTGAAAACGTCATGGGCCTGTTGCACCGAAACCGTGATGTTCGCGGTCATGCCGGGAAGCAGGGATAAATCCGGATTGTCAACATCGATCATGACCGTATAGGTCACGACGTTTTGCACCGTCGTGGGCTGGAGGCGGATCTGGGAAACGGTCCCTGCATACTGCCGGCCGGGATACGCGTCAACGGTGAACTGGGCCTTCTGGCCCGTGTGTATCTGGCCGATGTCCGCTTCATCAATGCTTGCCTGGACCTGCATTTTGGTCAGGTCGTCGGCGATCGTAAAAAGGGTGGGTGTGTTAAAACTGGCTGCAACGGTCTGGCCCACGTCGACATTACGGTTGACCACGACTCCGGTAATGGGGGAAACGATACGGGCATAGGCGAGGTTGATTTTTGCCCTGTCAAGCTCCGCCTGTGCGGAGATGAGGTTGGCTTTGGCCGATTCGAAATCCGCGGTTGCCTGGTCGAGGTCGGCCTGGGCGGCCAGCCCTTTATCGAACAGGTCCTTGGTGCGTTTGGCCGTGTTCTGGGTAAGGACCTGCTGGGACAGCGCCTTGTTTTTGGCCGCGGCCGCGTCCTCGACGGCGGCATATAGAAAGGTGGTGTCGATCAGGGCGACGAGCTGGTCTTTTTTGACCCGGGAGTTGAAATCCACCAATATCCGGGAAATGGTCCCCGAAACTTGAGTACCGACCTGGATCAGGTAATGGGGATTTATGGTCCCGCTGGCGGTCACCTCAACGTTGATATCGCCTTTTTCAAGGGGCACGGTCCTGAATTGCACCTGCGATTGCCGGCCGCACAGGCTGATAAAAAGTAAGAGCGGCGCGAGTGCCATGATCCTGCCGCCATAATAAGCAATGTTTCTTTTTCTCATCATTTCCTTTCCTTTACTCTTTTAATTCCCCGATCGAAAGTAATAAATTAACATGCGCCACGCGATAGTCGAACAGGGCCTGGACGTGGCTTGACCGCGCATTTGCAAGGGATTGCTCCGCGTCGGTCAGGTCCACGGAAGTTCCTAAACCGGCCTTATAACGTTCCTGCGTCAATTGCAAATTTTCAGTGGCCTGCTGTATGACAACGGCTGTTGCGTTTATGCGCTCATGAGCGTCGGTTTCCTGTAAATAATATTGCTGGACCTGTTGCTCGACGGTCAGGATTAAAATATCAAGCTGCGCCTTGGATTGCGTGACCGTCGATTGCGCCTGCGCCACCGCCGCGCGTATGGCGCCGCCCTCATAGATCGGAATGGAAAGCGACGCGCCGATATTCCAGTTGGGAAATGCGTTCCAGTCGGAACGGGAAATGGATGCGTTATCCTGGGCTTCCCACCCGAAACCGCCGGACGCGTTTAATGAAGGGAAAAAGGATGCTTTCTCGGCCCTGACCTTGAGATCGGCCGCTTCCAGGCTCGCTTTGGCGGAAAGGATTTCGGGCCGGGATTCGAGCGCCCGTTTTTCAGCTTCATTTTCTCCAATGGAGTCCTCGGCGCCGCTCAGGGAATCGGTAAACACCAGCGGTTCGCCGAACTTTGTTGCGGCAACGGTCTCCAATTGGACCCTCGCGAGCTTAACGGTGTTTCGCGCATGAATGACATTAACCTGGGCGTTGGCGACGTCGACGCTTGCGTTGGTGACCGCGATCTTTGCCTGTTTTCCCACATCGAAGAGGGTCTGCGCCTGTTTGAAGTGCTCCTGCGCCTGTTTAAGCGCTTCCTCATTGACAATGAGCAATTGCGCGGAAAGGAGATAATTGAAATACGCGGTCTTGGCGTTAAGGATAATGGAAGCGATTGACTCTTGGAAATTAAATTCCGCGGCGGTCAGCGATTTCCCGGCGGCCTTGTATTGCATCGGGGTTTTCCCAAAATCGTACAGAAGGACTTTGCCATTGATCCCGGCAAAAGCGCTATTTTGGCTCGTGGTCCCGGAAACGGTAAAAGCGCTGTCCGTCCTTGGAAAGAAGGTCGTGTTGCCGTTCGCTTCCTGTCGTGAAAGATCGCCGCCTGCGTCTATGCTGGGCAATAAATTCGATAACGCGGTTTGACGCAAGGCGCGGCTTGCGTCAACCGAACTTGTCGCGATTGCGTATTGCGGACTGTTTTTAAGCGAAAGCAGGACATAATTCTTAAGACTTAAGGTGTCCGCCCGAACGGTAAGCAGAAAGGGCAATGCGCAAAAACATATACATGACATTCTTTTGCTGAAATCCGTCAATTTTTCCATCCTTTTAAAAAAAGCTCAAAATCGATTGCAATTTTGCCTCGGTAAATCCCTGGACCGAGTTGCCCGACTCGATGGTGACCGTGAACCGGATCCGTTTGTTTAATTGGGCATTTTCGGTGGTCTTGCTATTGGAGTGCTTTTTTAGAAGTTCACCGAGGCTCCGGTCAAAAACGACATATGCGGTATAGGTTCCTTCGTCGCCGGGAAAATAGCCGCGGTTATGGCACCTGAGCGAAAGCGCGCCGTATTGTGAAAGGTCCTTACGCACATCGATGGAGTCATACATTCCGTTTATTCTGCGGGCGAGATACTCAAAAGGAGAGGTGTGCGTATCGTTAAGATCGATGCAAATTGCGCACGTGGCCTGATCGGAGCGGTCGTCCAGTTGATCCATGAGGGCGGTCGCGACCCGGGCCTGCGCCGGAGAGTATTCCGATTGCAGAAGCCCCTGGTTTCTAATTTGTCCTGAAAGCCCGTTAAAAACAAGGCTGAAAGGTTTTCTGAAAGTGAAGGTTGAACCGTAGGTGAACGAGGGATATTTCGCGCTTTGTGATTTTGTCACTTTCCAAAAAAGAGAGCGAGCCGGAGTCGTGTCGAAAGAGGGGGGTTGCTTTAAAAGAATATCGTAGGATGAATCAGCCTTTCGAGGAATAAACATACCGAAGACATGGTTGGCGTACGCGTCCAGGAATTCGTCTTTGGTAAACCCCGACACGCGAAGGCTGTCCAAAACGCCTATTCCTTCAAGCTGGCGGCCGGAGCCCATGAGTTCCAGCCCGCGCTTCCAGATGGTTTCATTGGATTGGGGATGAGCCGTGCTGACGGCGTATGAAGACACCGAAAACGCGATAAGGCCTGATATTAAAATGCGGGAAACCAAACCGCTCTCCTCACCGCGCTTTTCATTGCGCCGCATTCTCGTCGGACGTTAAATTGTCCCTGAAAAGCGGGCTTTCGTACGACGCATTTTGGTCCCACGCGTCGGTTTCCTGGTCTACGTCGGTGACGGGCGACGAACTCATATTAACAAATTGCGAATGGACGTCGTTTCCCGCGAAATCCTGATAGTAAACCAATGAACCCAGCGGCGCGTTCATGACCGAGGAACTTGAAATAGTGATCATGGCATGGTCCTGCGTTTCCGGGACGTTTAAAATACGCGCTGAAAAACCGGCGACAAGGGTGATTGCCACGGCGAGGAGCGCGGCCAATTTAAGGTCCCAGCGTTGACGGAGGAGCGCCGACGTCGATGGCCTTCCGGCGCGGACGGTAAAGGCGAAATTGCGGGCGGGCAGAAAACTGGTGCATACCAATTTCTTCATTTTGACGTAATTGTCAAGAGTTGTCCGACACGTGTCGCATACGCCAATGTGCCGCTGCAACAGGCATGATTCCTCATGGTCAAGGTCGTTGTCGATGTACCGGCTGATCATTAAACCGAACGATGCGCATGTTTTCATGGCAAATACCCCGCTTTCTCCAATTCCTTGCGTAATTTCCGCCTGCACCTGAATATCCTGGTCCGAATGGTATTGAGCGATAATTTCAGGATATCGGCTATTTCCGCGTACGACATTCCTTCAACCTCGGCAAGTATTAAAGGGACGCGAAATTTCTGCGGTACCGTGTTCAGGATCTTTCGCACCAGGGCCTTGTCTTCCGCTTTTTCAAGCGCGTCCTGAGAATTCTCGACGCTTTCTTTCGTGATCAGGTCAACCAAAGAGCCCCACCGCGCCCTGCGTCTTTTCGCATCGATGCACTTGTTGATGACGATCCTGTAAAGATACGTTTTTAATGACGACGCCCCTTTAAATTCATCCTTTGATTCCAGGACCTTCAAATAGGTATCCTGAACAATGTCTTTGGCGCTCTCCATGTCGTTCGTTATTCGGTACGCGACGTTAATCAATACCTGTTGGTACTCTTCAACGGCTGAATACATCTCTTTGGTACTATTGCTTAAAATAGTATAATTTTCCAGAAATCGACCTCATATTCTGATCGTTATTTAGCGGCATCCTTTTTCTGCATGGAATTTTGCGTGCGCACAGGCATCATTTCCCGCATTTTCGATTTCCAACGGTCGTATTCGTCCGGCGTCAATAATTTTTTTATTTCAACGTCACGTTTAATCTGTCCGAATTCGATTTCGGCCCATATCTGGGTTTTTTTGTTGATGAGGGTTTGAATGGCCTGCAAGTCGGGCTTATCTTTAAGCAACTCCTCTTGGATATTAAGTTCTTCGCGCCGGACCTTGATGATGCGCTCATTAAAAAAGGAAATGAAATTACGCGCTATGGTTATGATTTTCGGGGACACCGATTTACTGATATTTATTTCATTCATTAATTTCTCAAGCTCGGAGATGTCCAGCATGAGGGGTGAACGGGTTCCGGCCCGACCGCCTATTCCGTGAAAGCCCATTGTGCCCGCCATCCGGTCCTTATCCGGCGACTGTCCCGAGTCTTCAGCGCAAAGAGGTAAAGCCAACATAGATAACGCCACTACTAAGAAACTACAGCACGCATTCTTGGAAATACGCATAACCACGTCCCTTCCTAACTATTAAAGAGGTAATTGCTAACCCACAAGGTGGATAAGTCTCTGTATGCAGGAATTATATACGCTGGCCGCCTGCCTACCAGGCGTATATAATTCAGCTACAGAGACTAATATAATTCCTGGTTCCTTAATATTAGACGCCTCGATAGTTTGGAAAGTTCCTGAAGATATAATCCATTTCCGGATAAAAAAAACCCCAGCGAAGTAAGGCCGGGGTATTTTTTTATCTGCCGGACGAGGACGGTTACTTTTTGGCAGCTTTTTTCTTAGCCGGCGCTTTTTTCGCAGCGGCTTTTTTTGCGGGTTTCTTTTTCGCAGGCATTAAAAAACCTCCTGTTAAAGTGATGAGAAAATTAATATTTACAATAAAAGTATACATTAAGCAAATATAAGAAGTCAATAGTTCAACTTCATATATTTTAAAAAGTTACAAAGTTAGTTTAACACCGTTAAACTAACTGCTTAACCGATTTAGCAAAACAGGCATTTTTTTTGCTCCTTTAACATGTTAAATTAAACAGGAGTTTTCAATATGAAACAATTTTGTGCTTTCTTTATTGCGCTATGCGCAATGCATGCGTATGGGGGCGGAGGGTTGCTGGCGGTTGGCTCTGCCGCGCCGCTATTCGGTCTTGCGTCGTCGAATGGCGATATTGTCAGGCTGCTTGATTTCAGGGACAGGAAAAACGTCGTGCTCGTGTTTTACCCCGGCGACCGGACCCCGGGTTGCACGAAACAACTGTGCGCGTTGCGCGATGATTATTCTGAGTTTGACAAAAAAGACGCCGTTATTTTCGGGATCAATCCCGCCGGCATGAAGTCGCATAAAAAATTTGTTGAAAAACAGCATTACCAGTTCCCGCTCCTGGTCGATGAAGGCAAACGCGTTGCAAAACTGTACGGGGCAAGCGGCTTGTTTATAAAGAGGACGGTCTACATTATTGACAAAAAGGGTATCATTGTTTTCGCGAAACGTGGCATGCCGTCTGACAAGGAGATTCTCGCGAGCATTCCGGGGAAGTAGCTTAAATAGAAATCATGTCAAGAGATACGCGGGGATGGCCTTTTGTTTCATCCTTTAAAGCGGCTTGTAAAGAGCTGTTTCTTTTGCAAAAATTAATAAAAGGCATTGCGTTTTTCCGCTCTCAGCGTTATATTATAAATAGGTTTATATCATAAACTACTTTATTAAAATAGGAGGTGGTATGGAAACTCTGAACCAGGAACAACTTGACCAGTTGGCCGAAGACATTACGTTCGTGAAAAAAGCCATCGAAAAAAACTCATCCATTTTAAAGCGGATCGATTTCCGTTCCTCGCTGCGCTTGATGGCGCTGCTGACGGGGCTCGCGATATTCTTCTTCTGCGGCCTGTTCTATGCTCTCGATAAACACTTCGGCGGCTTTGCCGAAATTCCTCTATCAATAAAGGCGATCGTTTTCTGCGCAATAGCTCTGGTTACGGTGACCTTGGCGTTTCTAAAGAATTCGGGCGTTCTCAAATCGGCCCGTACCGTGGACCCCGGTATTTCACTCATGCGCCTCATCCGGGAATACTATTCAATAAAGTTGTACCATCATTTTATTCCAATGGGAATCGTGTTTCTTTTTTCATGCGCTTATGTCGTATACACGGGAAATTCGCGGTTCGTCATCCCCATTCTTTCCATTGGAGCCGGACTTATTTGGAACACGTTTGACACACTCCTCAAGCTGGATGAGTTTCTTTGGACAAGCTATTGGTACATTGTCACGGGCTGCATCGTACTGGTATTTAACACGATTTCACCGCTTTTGAGCCTCTGTCTTACGCTGGGCTGCGGCCTGCTTATATTGTCCGCGATGTGGTACATGCCGCAAAAAAAACGCGTGGAGGCATAGAGCCATGGAACCCGGCATCGGCTCACTTGTCAACGATAGAATCATACATGAACGGGCGCGATTGCTCATTTTGACGTATCTGGCGAGCAGCGACGTCAAGGCTGTGCCGTTCAGCGGACTCAAGGACGCGCTAGACTTTACGGCCGGAAACCTGTCGATACAATTGAAGACCCTGATGGAAGCGGGTTACGTTTCCATAACCAAGGAGTTCAAGGACAATAAACCCCTCACTCGTGCATTTATCACGGCCAAGGGCAGCGCGGCACTCAAGCGCTACATCGGCGAAATGGATTCGCTGATCAAGGGGTTGAGAAAGTAAAAAACCGGAGGAATAGATGGCTTTACTAGAAATTCAAAAAGTTTACAAGGAATACCAGAAAGGCGATAAAACCGTAACGGCCTTAAGCGGCGTGGATTTGGAAATCGAAAAAGGCGAGTTTCTGTCCATCGTGGGCCCGTCGGGCAGCGGCAAGAGCACGTTGCTCAACATCATCGGCTGCCTCGATACGGCCTCAAGCGGCAGCGTGCTCTACAACGGACACGAACTTGGCGGGCTTTCCGAGCGGCGGTTGTCCGATTACCGCAGGGACAACATCGCGTTCATCTTTCAGTCGTATAACCTCATTCCCGTCCTCACGGTGCGCGAAAACGTGGAACTACCGCTTGTCATCGAACGAAGGTTTTCAAAAAAGCAGATGGCTGATAAATCGCTCACCATGCTGTCGTCAGTCGGACTTGACGGAATGGCCGACCGGCTTCCGCGCGAATTGTCGGGGGGCCAGGAGCAGCGCGTGGCCATTGCCCGGGCGCTTGTCAAGGACCCGCTGGTGGTGCTTGCCGATGAACCGACGGCAAACCTTGATTCAAAAACAGCCGAAGATATAATCTCAATTATGCAGCGCATGAACTCGGAGCGCCAGACAACGTTTGTTTTCTCCACCCACGATTCAAGGATGGAAAAGCATGCAAAACGGACAGTCGCCCTAAGAGACGGCGCAATCGAAAAAGACGAGCGGAGATGAGTATGCGAATGATTCTTAAGATCGCCCTGAGAAACATCGGTCGATACAGGCGTCGGACATTTCTGTCCGCAATCACCATTGCCGCCGGACTTATTGTTTTTATTCTCATGGACTCCGCGCTTACCGGAATCGACAGGATGAGCATCGACAACATGATCACCCTTTCCTCCGGCGCGCTCAAGATACAAACCATCCAATATGATAAGGAAAAAAACACGTTTCCGCTCAATTATGACATAGGCCCATGGCTTTCCAAGGTGCGGGCAGCGCTTGCGAACGACAAACGGGTATTGCATGCAACCAGGCGGACGCAGTTTCTGGGACAATTGTCAAACTACGACGAAACAATTCCTGTCGTTGGGACGGTCGTTGATGATGCAACCGATACCATGGTGTTTGGCCTCAAACCGTACTTGACGGGCTCATATTTCGGCGCGGACAATGGCAGGGAAATCCTCATGGGCAGGCAGCTTGCCCAGGATCTCGGCGTAGGCGTGGGCGATAACATTACGCTCTACGCATTGACAAAATACGATAGCCGCAACGCCGACCAGTTCAGGATCGCCGGGCTTTTAAACACCGCCGATCCCACCATCAACCACAGCGGGATTTTTATCACGTATACGGCTGCAAACGAATTTCTGGACCTCGAAAACACCGTATCGGAAGTTGACGTATCGGTAAATAGAAACAGCAACCTTGCGCATTTCTCGCGAGATGTCCAATCCATTCAGACAGCCTTGCAACGGGAATTCCCGACTCTGCGCGTCAACACGTTTCTGGACCTGGGCGCTGGAGTTCTGGAGCTCACCCGGGCAAAACGAGTGGGCGGCGTCATTTTCATGGGTGTCATCCTGGTGATCGCGGTAGTGGGGATCTTCAACACGGTTTTCATGAGCGTGTACGAGCGCATACGGGAAATAGGCGTTCTTCGCGCCCACGGGCTTAAGCCGCGCGACATAACCGTCATGTTTGTTCTGGAAGGGTTCATCACCGGCCTTTTGGGGAGCGTGCTCGGACTTATGGCGGGGTCGCTTGCAAATGTGTATCTCGTCATAACCGGCATTCCCATGGAAAAAATGGTCGGTAAAATCGCGACGGCGTCGTATGGCATTTCCGGCAATATTTATGGCGAATGGAATTTGCCTGCAATGGGCCTCGCGTTTTGTCTGGGTATACTCGTAGCCACCGTGGCTGGCATCATCCCTGCGCGCAGGGCGTCGAAAATACAGGTTACGCAAGCTTTAAGGTTTGCATGAGCGAGGTAAAGCATGTTTTATTTGGTACGGCTCGCAATCCGAAACATCGGCAGAAATAAACGCCGGTCGATTCTTGCGGTCGTTTCGGTTGCCATTTCGCTTACGGTCATTGTGTTCGCGCAGGGGTTTATTGGCGGTTTTGTGGCGTCGTTTGTCAAGAATGCCACGAAAAATGAAGCGGCTCACGTCCGTATCGCTTCGAAGAAGTTCGAAGAGCGAAGCCGTTTCTATCCGGTAGCGTACAATGTTGCAGGCCCGGATTCGATCATTGCTTCGATTAAGCGCGACCCGGCAATCGCTTCCGACATTGCCCTGATTACCCAGCGGATAACCTTCGGTGTGCTTCTAAGCAATAGCGGCAATAGCAGGTCGGCAATCGCGCTTGCAGGCGATCCCGCCAAGGGAAAGCGCCTTCTTTATTTGCAAAAGTCAATACTTTCTCCGGGGCGATATCTTTCGGGCAGGCGGGAAATCATCATGGGAAGCGCCCTTGCTTCAAGCCTTCACTATCGCGTAGGCGACACGGTGCGTGTCATGACGTCGGGGAGCGACTATGCGCTCCACCTCAGGAAATTCGTGATAACGGGGCTTTTTGCCACGGGCCTGAATGTTTTTGATGACATGATGTTTCAGGTCAATATCGACGATGCTCGCGATCTTCTGGCCATGGGCAATGCCGCTCAGCAGATCATCATCATGCTGAATGACTATCGGAAGGCGGACAAAGTTGCGGCGGAAATCCGGCGTAGTATCCCCGATACGTCAATCAGCGTGACGCCCTGGACAAAAATCGGCGATACCTATACCACGGTCGTTCTCGTTCAAAGAGTTTATGGGTGGATTTACATTATTATCGCCCTGTTGGGCGCGTTCATCATCAGCAACATCATGATGATGGTGGTAATGGAGCGGCGAAAGGAAATCGGCATTCTCAAGAGCATGGGATTTACAAGAAGAGAAATACTGGTCATGTTCCTTTTTGAAGGAATGGCGCTCGGGTTCGTTGGTAGCCTGTCCGGAGCGGCCCTGGGTTCGGGCCTGGTGGCGTTTTTCCATGTTCACGGGCTTGACCTGACGACTTATATGAGCCGGATGAACATTCCGCTTGACAATGTGATTTATACCACGTTAAGTGGGGGCAGCCTGGTTTATTCCATAATTCTTGGCACCGTCCTGTCCGCCTTTGTATCTATCGCCCCAGCTCGCCAGGCCGCGGGGATGAACGTGGTGGATTCGATAAAAAGCGTATAAATCTTATTGGGTGAGTTGAAAGGACTCTTTGATGAAAAATATTGTAACATTTGTAATCTGTTTACTGTCCGCGCACGGTTCCTTCTGCATCACGCCCGATGAAATTTTGTCGGCCATCGACAAGAACCGCAACTATGGCACCATTTCATATGATGCAACAATGGAAATCCACGTGGGCGACGAAGTGAGGACCAAGACCATGAAAACACTCGGCAGGGGAACGGAAAAAGCGCTCGCGGAATTTACCAATCCACAGGACAAAGGGACTAAATATCTTAAGATCAACAAGGAACTGTGGATCTATTTCCCTTCCGAACAGGACGTCGTGAAAATTTCGGGACACATGCTTAAGGAAGGCATGATGGGCAGCGACGTTTCGTATGAAGACGCGCTGGAATCCGACGCGCTGCATAAAAAATACTCCGCCGTGCTGACAGGTGAGGAGAATTTTGAAGGACATCCATGTTACATACTCACGCTTGATGCATTGGTAAAGGACGTGCCGTATTACAAACGGAAAATGTGGGTCGATAAGGAGTTGTTCATCCAGTGGAAGGAAGAAATGTATGCAAAAAGCGGGACCCTGCTCAAAGTTTCGCATCTTCTTGAAGTAAAAAAAATAGGCAAGCGGCATTTCCCGACGAAAATCGAGATGGTCAACATGCTCCGGAAAAACACGAAAACAATATTCGAGATGGGCGATATCGTGTTTGATGTAAAGTTCACGGACAATATATTCAGTTTGCAAAACCTCCAGAGGTGAATGGCCAAGTATCGCAACTCACCCCTTAATCCCCTCTCTTAAAAGAGAGGGGATTAAGGGGTGAGTTAAAGCGAGAGGACAGGAACAAGAGGATGAATAGATCTTTAATACTTTGTTTGTTTGGTTTTTTAATGGTTGTATATGCCAGCATATCAGTTGGGCAAACCCCGCAGGAATCCGGATTGATTATTTCAGGCGAATCCCGAAACGACCTCGTGGGCCTTGAATCATTTGACAAAAGCAAGCCGGCAAGCGAGCAAAGCGATTTTGCCGGCGCGAACCTTTTGACCTTGAACACGCAAAACGCCAATACCAAGTCCGCGAAGATCGAGGGCAGCGTTGATTTCTGGCTTTTGACCGGCGCGTATGCCGACGCGTATCGCCGCATCGATTCAGCGTCTTTTCTGATAATGTCCCAGAATTCATCCGCATTTATCGTGGACATCCGGAAGTTGTACGCGTCTCTTTTTCTGCCGTTTGCGGATGTGTCAATCGGTCGCCAGATCATCTCCTTCGGCCAGGGAATGGTTTTTTCCCCAATCGACGTATTTTCGTCGGTCAATATTCTCGACCTTTCACTGCGCAGAAGCGGCAGCGACGTGGCGCGCGCACGGGTCCCTTTCGGCGAACTGGCGGGCATCGACGCGATTGCAAAGCTGACAACTCAATCGCAGGAGGAGGCGGCGGCTCTTAAAGCGTACGCACATGTTGCCGGGTTTGATTGTGCCGGCATCGGCATGTATCAAGGCGCGCAACATGGGGCGATTACCGGAATCACGTTCAAAGGGGACATGGTAGCAGGCGTTTACGGCGAACTCGTTGAACACTGGAGACAAGGGGGACAGCAATCGTTTACGGGCATGCTTGGCGCGGACTATTCGGTTGAAAATACGTGGTACTTCACGGGCGAGTATCTCTATAACGAAAAACCGGAGACCGGCGGCGATACGGCATCTCAGCTTTCTATTTTACAAACAACAATCCCGCTGCTTCATCATCACTACGGGTTTCTCTTGGCCCGTTACAAAATAAACGACCTCATGAATATTTCGGCAAGCGAAATCGCCGATATTTCAGGCAAATCCGGCGTTGCCACGCTGCAATATTTTTACAATGTCCTTCAAAACGCCGATGTCGTGGTTTACACGCAGTACTACCGCGCGTCGTCCAAGGGAATGCTGCCGCTTTCTTTCGATCAGGCGACCTACGGACTTCGGGTTGAAGTGGCGTTTTAGAGGTTTTTTAACGGCACGGCAACCTATCTGACCGTAAACAATCTTCCCCGCATTTCGGATTCCTCGCCATTTGACGCCTGCGTCAGGCTGTACAGATATGCGCCTTCGGGAAGGGTGACCAGCGGGCCGAATTTATGAAACCCTTTCGCAAACGTAACCGGGCCCGATGAGCACGCTATTTTCCCCGCGACGGAAAAAATACGGAGTGTCACCGTGACGGTGGATGTCGACAAAAGCTCGACCACCGGATTGCCCTGATGCATGATCATCCTGCAAAAGCCTGTCGATGGCTTGAGCGTCGGTTTTACGACTCCAACGACGCCCGTACTAAAATTCCATGAAGCGGGACTCCAGATTCCCGGAAATGCAAGGCCGCCTGAGGAGGATGAAAGGCATGTATCGGCGAGCATGACACAGTACGTGTGATTTGCAATGAACGGTTTTGATGGCCGAAGCACCACCGTGGCGCCGGAGACACTCACCGCGCTCCCGGAAACATCGAGTTTGTCAAAGGTGGTGAGGTATGAGCCGACATCGGAAATTGTGATCGTTCCCGTCCGTTTGGCCATGGTTGTATTGAATGTCATGCTTAGTGATGTGTCCGTCGGCAACCAGCCGCTTGCTCCGCATGCCGGTGAGAGCGAAAGGATATATGGCGGCTTGGCTCCCGGGCCCACAAAGCTTTCCTTGTACATGGGCACTGCATCATTACCGTTTCCGGTAATGTCTTTGAACGTACTGTCGAAACTGTAAAATGCCGTAAGCCCGGCAGGCGTGCCAGTGAGTCCGGCCATGGAGGTGATGATATCGCCCTGGCTGCGCGCCGTGTTCCAGAGTTGCAACTGATCGATCATCATGGACCCGTCGCTCAACTCGCCTTGGCCGAGGTTCGGACCAATGATAAGGGGTGCGTCTCTGTTGTCGCTGAGTATCGTTCCATGGACCGTGGTCTGCGCTCCGAGAAGGCCGTTGACATAAATACGGAAATTATTGGTATCTACGGCGGAGTCGTAGGTCACGGTGATGTGCGTCCATGCATTTTGCGGCATAAGAATTCCCGTGTTCAGATAGACTCCGTACGATGGATCGGTTTGACTGGTAACAAGGCGGGCATAGATCTGGTCAGCGGTGCCGCCGGACGAGGCCCCGATTTCGAATGATCCGTGAGAATAAGCCGTGCGCGTTTTCGTAAGCAGTGGGTCAAGCGGATTATAATACGTGCTGCCCGCGGTAAAATTCACCCAGAACGCGATGGTCATGGCCGTGCTGAAGTTGATCGACGGCCCGGCGGCAACCTGAATATTGTCATGCCGCGAAAGGCTGTCGATTCCGCTCATGGTCAGGGCTTTGTTCGTCTGTATCGGCGCGGGCGCGGGCGCGAGCCTGCGATAATAGATCCCGCGAGTTGTATTTGTAGCGCCGACCTCGCTGCTGCCCGCATAGTGCGCGGTCCCGTCGCTACCCACGGTAAACTGCGGCTCATCCCAGTCGTTGATATTGAGATGGGGCGTGATGCCTCCGCTGAACGATACCCCGCCGTCTTTTGATTCGTAATAATTCCCGTTGACTACCAGGAGGCGCGAAGCGTTCGACGGATCGGCCTTGATAAGAGGCCACCATCCTCCGGCGGAAAGCGACAGCGGCTGACCCCACGTCGTTCCTCCGTCCGTGGACCGCCATGCATACGTGCCGACCGCCGCGTTGACCAGGCTGGTCGCGATATACACATTCGCGCCCGACCGGACGATGGTTTCGAATCCTGGATGCATGCCGCTCTGATAGCTTGGCGTAAAGGTCTGCAAAACGGTGGAATCCAACGTTTTTCCCGTGTCCCGCGATGTTCGCACGCGTAAAGAATAGCCGTACCCCGAACTGGGATCGTCGACATTATTGAAGACCACGTGCACGGCGCCGCCCGAAGCCGCCAGTTTCGAACTGTAATGCGCGTCCTGATAGGTGGTACTGTAATATTGTTTGTCCGTCGCTGGCGAGTTGACCCGAATGGGTATTTTCCAGGTCGCCCCGTTGTCCGTTGACGTAAACAGCATGAGATAGGAAGGATACAATACGGCAAGACTGCTGCCGTTATCGGCGCTTATCGATGCAAGCAGGTAAACGATATCGCCGGAACGCGCCATATCGTAAACGTAATAGCCGAGAACATTCATTGAGTCAATCCTTGCGCGGGTGGTATTGTCCGAATGGGCGATGGAGACGGTGGCCCATGTCGCCCCGCCGTTTGAAGAATAAGCGCACAACAAGTCCTGGGCGCCATTGTTTCCAACGCCATTCTGAGAGGCCGCCCAGCCCACGGTCACATGGGCTCCCGACGCGGCGGCATAAATTCCATTATAGCTGGAAGAAGTTGGGACATTGTCCAGAACAGCGGAATCGGAAAATGTCGCCCCATTATCGGTGGAACCATGAAACACCATGGAATAGCTTCCCGTGATCCAGACCGTGCAGAAGGTATATATGTAAGAAGAATCAGCGGCCAGATTGTTCCATCGGGCATCGGACGCTATGGCGAACTGTCCCGGGGCTGAAGCGATAATTTGCGGCTGATCGAACGTAAGACCGTTGTCGCGCGATCGCCGGTAGAAAAGAACGCCGGGATTGCCAGTGCCGTATTGACTTTGCATTCCCGGCCAGATGACATGCACGTATTGACCGGACGACACGATCTTGACCGCGTCGTGCGTGTAATTCGTGGCCGTGTCGGCATCATGTGAAATGGACTTGATCCAATACGACAGGTCCGACGCTCCGGCGTTAAATGCCAGGCCGAATAGGCACACGGCGAATGCAATTCCGACCATTTTACCGGGTCTGCGCATCTGACATTTAAACATAGGGCCTCCTTTAAAATTTAACGGGATGACGTGATGCCGGACAACGTACATCAATTCTATCATCACGCTATCTGTTTTTAAAGGTTATTTTTAATCCAGTATTACGCCGCCCGGACGCTCTTCCTGGATCTCAATCGCCCTTTTCAAAATCGCCGAAGAACCGAGGATTTTTACGAGAAACCTGGCCCGGGTGATTCCCGTATAAACAATCTGCCTCGAAAGCAATTGGGTTTCATGGCCGGGCAAAACCAGGAGGACTTCGTCAAATTCGGAACCCTGGGATTTATGCACGGTCATCGCATAGGCCGGTTCAAGGCCCGTGAGCTGTTCAAGCGCCTGGACTTTATATCCGCTACCACGGCGGAAAACAACCTTTAATCCCTCGTTTTTTGATTGCACCACGATCCCCAAATCGCCGTTATAGAGATCGAGATCGTGATGGTTCTGTCCGAGGATCACCTGCTGGCCGTGGAAGAACCGCGCTTTCTGGTTTTTATCAAGGGCGGCGCGAAGCAGTTTGTCGGCCTGCCGGTTGATCGAGTCGCGGCCGGTTATACTCTCATGCCCGAATGTTAATATTCTCGAACTGTTAAGGATTTTAAACGCCGCCTCAAGGCGTGATAGTACCGATGCAAAATCAGGATGATCGTTAAAGGCAACGGCTTCGGTTTGAAGGTTTTTCAGCCCCTCCAGGGTTTTCAAGTGTTCGCCGAGATAATGGGATTTCAGCCAGCGCAGGATTTCTTCATTTTCGTTTTCGGTCTCCATTTGTAATGTATTTGAATAGCGGCCTTCTTGAATGACCTTAATGGCTTCGTCGGCCTTTCCCCGGTTGATATACGAACAAAGTTCCAGGATACCATGCGCCTCTGAGGAACGGTAGGAATGCGTGAGAATAACGGCATGATCAATCAAAGCGCCGGCTTTTCTGATTTCTCCGTCCGAAGGAAGCGCCAGCGATTTGAAACGTTCTTCGGCGATCTTGTCAATGTCCACGCCGATAAGAATATTTTCCACCCATGCGGCCATTTTGTTTGTCAAGGTTGGAAACCCTTCGCGCGAAAGGAACCGCTCCGTCAGGTCGCCCAGCACCGCGCCTGCCTCGATCGACGGGAGCTGGTGCATGTCGCCGAGCAGGATGATCCGGCAGTCCGGAGAAGCCGCCTCCATCAGCCCCGCGAAAAGACTGAGGTCAACCATGCTTGCCTCATCCACCACGATCACTTGATACGGCAGCAGGTTTTGCGCGTTGAATTTCATGCTGCCGTCGGGCCGGGCCCCAAGGAGACCGTGAATCGTTTTACGCTCCAGATTTTTCAGCGTAAGATCAGGATTGCTTTGAGATAAACCAGCCTGGCCAGATATTTTCTCCATTTGCTCAATACTTTTATCTACGCTTTCGCCCATTCGCGCCTTGGCGCGGCCCGTTGGCGCGCACAGGACAATCCCGTCGGGTTTGATTTCGGGGTCGAAAAACCGTATCAGCGCGCGAAGAATTTGAATGACCACGGAGGTTTTTCCGGTCCCCGGCCCGCCGGACACAATCAGAAAACGTGTGCGGAGCGCAAGCGCCGCGGCTGCCGCCTGACGACTATGAAACCTGCGGCCCCCGGCAAGGATCGATTCTTTCCCGAAGATCCGTTTAAGGACGTCGTTGGCTTTCCGTGTAAAATCATTTTCAGACCGCTGCCGGTCGGGCTGTTCTTCAAGGTCCCGATGCAGCAGGCTGCGCAGTTTAGTATCGAGTTCTTCCGCGGCACACCAGTAGCGGGAAAATCCTATGCGCCCGCTGTTCCGGCTGGAAATGAGGAGCGGCATTGTGACCGCGTCCGGTTGTGGAACTGCACCGGACATTGGCGTAAAAATATCGGGTTTCCGGACCAGATTTTCCAGGAGCGTTTTTATTCCGGAGAATGGCGCCGGGTCGATGAGAAGCCCCGCCCATTCGGGCCGGGTATCAAGGTTTTTGGCATGCTGGCCGACGGTAGCCGGGTCAAGCGGTTTCATCAGGAATGCGCAGTCGGCCCTCGGAACTCCTTTGTGCAGGGCGGCCAGACAGAGAAGGAGAACAATCCGCATTTCTTCAACACGGTTTTCATGAGTAACGTGCTGGCTGAGGACGCGTGCTTGCCTGATCGCCAGCATGGTTATCTGGCGCGTGTCAAGCAGGTAGTTTTCCAATACGTTTATAATATTTTTCAATTCCATTTATAGTCCCACGGCGGTGTTCACGAACGCATCGTCCTTGTCCGGTTCCGCCGCGCGGAAATATGAATGTACATTTCCGTCGGGATTAGGATTTTCAAAGCTTCTCAAAAACACATAGAGCGCGCCGCCTAAATTCTCTTCCGGATTGTAGTCTTTGCCCAGAAGTCCCTTCAAGTACCTGTCAAGAGCATGACAGTATATTTTTGCCTGTAATTCGTAGTGACGCTCTTTCATGCATGTTTCAATAGTGCCGGGTTCGAACGTTGTAAGGCTGTCACTTTTCCAATCCAATACGAAATACTGCCAGGGGTGTTTCGCCCGGGATTTTTGAATCCGGAACACAAGGTCCATGTATCCATGGACCCAATCACGGCTTTTGCCAAGCAGAAATTCCATTTCGGGAATGCGGCAGCTTTTCGGCAAACCGGAGATTGTAACGCTTCCTTTGCCGGACAGTTCATAGGGTTGCCGTACGGCGGCCTGGATTATTCCGGCGGCGTTTTGAATGGCCGCCAAACGGTCGGACTGTTGGGTCATCGGCGTAAGCACCCTGTTTCGCTCAAGATACTGCCGGGCAATCTTCTCAACGGCGGAAGCATGTACCGTATCCGGATTTTCCATGCCGAGCAGTTCTTCCAACGCCAGATGAAGCGCGTCGCCGGTGTGTTTTCCCCGCGGTAGAGACGTCGGGAGGAGTTGTTCTCCTTGTGTGGCGAATGTTTCCATGGTTTCATCATCGCCTTCGCTGCGGTCAAGCGCCCGGTCGGACCAGGCTTTTCTGCTGAGTTCGGAATAACTCGTCTGCCGGCATACGCGGCTGGCAAGATCAAGCGATTGTATCCGCGCTATTATTTCATTCGAAGCTTTCCGGGCCGAATCGGGGATGACCCACGCGGGATCGAGGTGGTCGTCAAGTTCTTTTATTTTTTCAAAAGGGCGGCCGCTCCAGCGC
>JBAVGL010000140.1:0-8009 GCA_049684795.1 Chitinivibrionales bacterium
ATTAAAGGGAGGTTTTATATGGATGATGTTAGTTTGCGTATTAAGAATTTATCTAATGAAGAACTTTTACGTATGTTGAAAGGCAAGGAATCTGATTATTTGCCAAAAGCTTGGCAAGTTGCTTTACAGCAAATCGAAGCGCGTGGCGGAATAGAAAGCATTGAAAATCAACTCCAAAAAGAGAAGGTTGATTCAGTTGTCAAAAATACAAAAATTCTTTCCCATAATAGCATGATAAGAAATTCCCAGAATCAAATGAAATCTATCGGGTTATTAATTGGTATGATTATAGGTGGAGGAATTGGTTTTCTTTTCCGGCCAGCAAATATGCTCACTGGCCAAATTGATTTTGCTACAATGATTACTTGCGGGCAGAATCTCACAGGTCTCAATACCCTCTTAAAAGAACAGGCAACTACTTCTTTTGCGATGTTTGTTGGAGGTGTGGTTATAGGAGGAATAATCGGATATTTAATTGGAATAATACTCGACAAATTAACTCCGTCAGAATCCAATAAACATATTCAGCCTTTTGATGTTGCTGACCAAATTAAAAAACTTGCCGCCCTTAAGAACGAAGGTATTCTGACGGAAATTGAATTTAATGATAAAAAATCAAAATTACTTAGCAGAGACATGTAATTGCCAATTATGATAACTCAGCATGAGTAACCACCATGGCTTATTACCGATATGCCTTTCTGTTAACAATTCTTTTCAGTACAACCTTACTGACAAGCAATTGTGGCAGCTCGCATAAAATGTCTTCTCCCGTTCATCAATCAATCGATTCAACCGCCAACCTATGTCCCATAACCACGCTGTATCGCTCATGGTTTTTTAATCCGCCATCTGGTACAATCGCCGGATATCCCCAAAAAGGGACAACCGCCGAACAAGACGCTCGGATACGGATCAGCGGTTATTCCAGGATGTTTGTAAAAGGGAAGCTGCGCTATTATAGCGATGGTACTTACGATGACAAACAGGACAGCATTTCGTTTTATTATAACGATTCCGACACGGAAATAACAAAACGCTATTCCATCGTGGATTCGTTTTTTATTTGTTGCCCCGCTTTTATATGCTTATTGTCCGAAAACCCCAAAAACACTATTGACATCACAAATGCCTCAGCGTGCAAATCCTCCCTTCGTGAGCAAAGCAATGACGAGGCGCTTTTATATGGAAAAGGCACTGTTAAGATGAGCTTTTACGCTCAGGCTTCATCCTGGATGATGGCAGAGGAGCAAGCGGTAAAAGCGCTGTGTCGCCAATCGGCTTTTTATTATGCTTCGTTGGTCAAGATGAATGATAATGGACATACGACCGATATCAGCAAAGTCATGCGTTACGAAATGGACCTTGAGGTCAGGAACCTGACTGTTGTTTCGCGGGCTTATGAGGTAAAAGACAATTATTGCACGGTATGGGTTGCCTGCAAGAAATCGGATATTTCTCCTTGGAAGGACACGAAAAATGAATAGTACGCTTAAAATTGCCGTCATCGGAATTGCCGCTTGCTTACTTTCTTTGGGTTGCCAAAAGAAAAAAAATGAAGCAAAGCAAGCAGGTATGCCCGAAACATTAAAAGTCGTTGACTATTCATACATCGTGTCGACATTTAAAAGAAACGTGAATTGGTCATCCAACGACGAAACCTGGCAGCCGGTAACTACTGGGCTTGGCATTGCCAAAGGAAGTTTTGTTGAAACCGGTGAGGTCTCGGCCGCTGGGCTTAATGGTACGCTCGGTGACATTGTCATGCTCGGTGAAAAAGCGAAGGTCCAGCTTCTTATTGAAAAGCTCGAAAAACAAGCTGACGGCAGTTCACTTGCTTTGAGGGGTGTTTCTCTTCTTAAAGGGATGGCCCGGTTTACCGTTACAAAAGGTATAGGGTCATTTGTCGTAGAAACCCCTTCAGCTCGGGTTAAGGTAAAAGGCACGGATTTTGTCGTGACTATTGATGAAAAATTCGGTGGCACCGATGTTAGCGTGCGGGAAGGCTTAGTCGATGTTGAAGACAAAAAAAAGACTCGGAAAACATTCTCCCTTTCCAAAGGCCAAACACTGCTCGGAGCAGGGACCGCGAAACCAATGCAGAGAGCAATGACGACAAAAGAAAACGACGTTTTCAAAACGCTCCAGTTGTCTGAATCAAACCAAGGCGCAATGCCATCTGAGACAAAAGAAACTCCCGAAGAAATAAAACAAAGACTTAACAATCAATCAAAGGGTATTTCCGGTAAAGAAACCCAGATGGAGCATACAAAATCCCAGGCCGCTCTCGAAAATGAACGAGCTGTTTCGCAGCACAAAATCGACACCATTCGGGCCGGATATCATGCTGCCACGCAAGCCGACAAGGACACTTTTTCTGCTCGTAAGGCAAAAGCCGTTCAGACAATCGACAGCACGAAAAACGCAGCGCAATCGGCGCTGGACGCAGAGCGCGAAAAATTCAAGGATGCCACCGCAGGAGTTAAAAGCTCGTCAAGCCAATCCTCGGATGATGCGTTTGATGAATTACATAACCGAAAATCCGGGAATTAAACCAGGATTTTTTAAGGAGAAAAACTCATGTTGCTGAAACCATTGTTGTTTGTGTTGTTATCTTTTTCCCTCTGTCTTGCCTCATTTTCCTCGGACCTCGACACTCTTGCAATGAAGATGGCATCGGAGCTTAAGCTCACGCCGCAGCGACCTTTGCAAATGACGACCATCAACATCGACAAAAACTATATGCTGCCTCTTGACCCGGTCCTTTTAAAACTCAAGGAAAAGCTTGCCCCATATGCCAAAGAAGTGGTGTTTAACCCGTTCAGGGGCGAGGAAAATAGCACAATCCGTTCTATCGTACTTTCAGGCGGAGGCGAATATGCGCCCATCCGCATGGATGAGAAAAAAATAGATTCCTTACTGCTTACCGGGTATTACGATTTGTTCAGCGGCGATTCATCAAAAGTCAATTTTCATGTTAAAATCATAAACATTGACGCACGCTTGATATTTGAAAGCGAGGAATACACAATAAATAAAACGGATTGTCCCCCAGCGCTTCAGCGGGAAGTATTCGAACAGATCAGTAATAGCGAGAAATTCAAGGAAATGGAATTCAGAGGAAAGATCATCAAACAGCTTGATGATCTTTTTCATAACACCCAAAACAATAACCTGCTCGCATTTCCCACTGAATACCGTTTTGAAAACAAGAATCCTTATGCAATCCAATGGCAGGTTGAATGGCTGCGCGACATTTTAACACGGCGCTATGGAATAACCATGAAGGATGAATCGCATAACGGCATAGTTATAGAACAAACCGGATCAGTGATATTTTCGCGTGACGGAAAGCGGTATTCCCGGGCAAAACTCATTGACGGAGAGTCGCTTCTTCCGGACTCCTTTCCCGAAGAGTTTAATTCGTATCATTTTATAAATACGTCGATGCCGGCCTCGGAAGAGCCTAAAATTGAAAGCAAAAAATGCACGACCCGCGATTGTCCTAACAACCAGATCTTGACCTCCTGATTTTGCCAAAATAGGGTGACACTCCGTTTTAGGTGTTTCTGTGGTACAGAGGCACAAAAGGAGTGTTTTCATGGTTAAGAAAAAAAATACAAGGGGTTTTTCCCCTACGTCATCCCCCCGAAGGTCACGTCATCGGTACTTTGCTCCGGATTACAAGATACAGACAGTTCGGCTGCATCTTGAAAAAGGTATTCCACTTTCCACCATATCCAGTCAGACGGGTGTTCATAACACGGTTCTATCCCGGTGGGTTCGGCAGTATCGGAAGAAAGGCCCTTCGGGATTCACCCGGGTTTTTAAGCGGGAGTCATTAGGCAGACTGCCTGTTCCGGTAAAGGAGCGGATCGTTTCGATGAAGAAGGCCCAGCCGACACACGGGGTGCACCGGATATCGGACCTGCTGAAGCGTATGTTTTTCATGAAGGCAAGCCATGAGACGGTACGGCGGGTGCTGCATGAGGAGTCTTTGCTTCCTACACGCAAAGCGCCGAACTTACGGACGAAACGGATTGTAAAGGCCGTCAAGCCGGATGACGAAGGGGGATCGTATGTAAAGGGCCCGAACCTGATGTGGCAGTCGGACATCAGCGTGATTACATGGCGCAAGCAGAGCGTGTACCTGATCGGTTTTATAGACGATTTTTCCCGGTTTGTGACGGGCCTGGGCCTTTACATGACGCAGAAGGCCGACAATGTGCTGGAGGTGTTCCGGCGGGCCGTATCGGAGTATAAAGCGCCTGCGGAGATGTTGACGGACAACGGGCGGCAATACACGAGCTGGCGTGGTCAGGCGCAGTTCGAGAAGGAGATGCACCGGATGGAGATCAAGCATATCCGGTCGCAGCCGCACCATCCGCAGACGCAGGGAAAGATCGAGCGGTTCTGGAAGACGATCAAGGAGGAGTTTTTCAACCGGACGCTTTTTGAAGGGTTCGAGGATATGCAGAACCGCACGAAGCTATGGGTGCAGTATTACAACTTCAAGCGGCCACACCAGGGCATCGGCGGGTTGTGTCCCTCGGACCGGTTTTACGAAGTGTCACACGAAGTCCGGCAGATGGTTGAGAAAGGCATCGCGGACAATGTGCTGCAGATGGCGCTACAGGGCGAGCCGCGCAAGCCGTGCTATCTGGTGGGCCGCATGGACGACCAGTCGGTGACGGTGATGGCGGAGCAGGGACGGCTGAAACTGTCCGTATCGGACCTGGAAGGCCAGTCGAAGCAGGAGATAGTATATCCATTGTCAAACAACACTGAAAAAAACGATATTAACGAAGGATACATCCCGTATGGAAAAGTCAACCGAGACGACGAAACACAGGCGCAGCGTATCATTATCAATCCCCGCGGCACAGAAGTGCCGGGCTGTGTTGTCGGTGTGGACGGAACGGCGCAAGCCTGCGGCGGTATGCCGGGAGCTGGGAATCAAATGGACGGTCCTCATGCACTGGCAGAACCGGGCACTGGAGGGGATGCTGCAGGCGCTGGAACCGCGGCGCAACCTGGAGCAGGGAGTAGCGCTGAGTCCGCGGTTGCAATCGCTTCTGGAGCACCGGGAGAAGAACCAGCTCGCCCGGTCTTCGGAACGTCTGGAATCGCGCCTGTCAACCCGGATGGCGGCCATTGCGTCGAAGCGAGGCATTGGCGATCAAAAGACGGCGGAGGTTGTAAACACTCGTCAGAAGGAGTAGAAGATGACGGACGACCGGGCACGCCAGAGGGCGAAGATCATCATGCAGGTCTGCAGCGGTGCGATAACGGCGGTGGAGGGTGCGCGTCGGCTGGGAGTCTCCCGGAAGACGTATTACGAGTGGGAGAACCGTGCACTTACGGCCATGTCGGAAGCGATGGTGGACCGGGAGGCGGGCAGACCGGAGACAGCGCAGGAGGACCCGGAGAAGGAGGCGCTCAAGCGAACGCTGGCCGAGACGCAAAAGGAGCTCTGCGTTGCCCGGGAATCGCTCTATGTCCGGCGTGTGCTGGACGATTACGCCGCGAAGCGTGCGGAGGATGCCCGGCGCGGCGCTAAAAAAAAACCGAAATGAGAGAGGATGCGGTTATGGAAATCGTGAAGCGGATCGACTTTGCAAAAGAACGGACGGGCTTGCCGTTGGAGAGCCTGTGCCGTGATATTGGCGTGCCGGTCCGTACGTTGCGTCGCTGGAACAGGCGCAGGGGGGCCAACATGCCCCTTCTGCGGCCTCCGGGGCCTGCCAAGACGGGAGCGTTCGATCCGGCAGTGCTGGCGGGCGAGCTTGCGTCGCTACCTCACGGCGCTCACCGGACCGCGGGAATGGGGTTGCTTTATGGTAAATACGGCGATGCGCTATCACGCCGCGAACTGGCCTGCCTGGCAGAGGATATACGCAAGGAACAAAATGATGAGCAACGCCGTAATCTGCGCCATGTCGAATGGCTCGTGCCGGGTATCTGCTGGGCGATCGACGGCACGACCTTTACCAGTGAGAGCACGGGAAAGCAGGAGACCATGACTATTCGTGATCTCGGTTCCAAGTATCTGTTCCGTCCGATGGTAACTCAATGGACGCCGTGCTGCCGGGAGGTTGCTGGACATATGGAAGAACTGGTTGGCGTTCACGATCTGCCGTTGCTCATAAAAATGGACAACGGCGGCAATCTGATCGGGCACGAACATATGGGCGTGCTTGCCGGGCATAGGATCATCCCGCTTATCAGCCCGCCCGTTTACCCGCAGTACAACGGTTCTCTGGAAAAAACGCAGTACGATGTCAAAAATGCTATCTGTAAATCTCTCCCACTGGGTCGCGTCGTGCCGCCGAAGGAGTTTAAACTGCATGCGCAACTGGCCATGCACGAGATCAATCACCGGACAAGAGTGTGCCTTGGCGGACAGAACCCATGCCTGGTCTATCACGACAAAACACGCAGAAAATGGTTCACCAAACCGGAAAGGAAGGCCATTTATGACTGGATAAATCAAACTACAGAAAGTATACTAAAAGAAGTCCGGTCTGTCACAAAACAGACCATTGCAACGGCCCGGCGCAAAGCGATCGAGGCCTGGCTCATTAAAAACAACATCATCAGAATCACCTAAAACGGATTAAATGTCACCCAATTTTAGAGCAAAAAGCGGCCATTATCTGGTTGCCGGCACACCCTCTAAATACCACTTTTTCTTATGCAGCACATGATAGCGATGCCTTAGATATTTTATCGCGCACTTTAGATTTTGGTGATAATACTGTAACAACTCTTAATCAAAATAGCGGCGTGGTAACTCACATGTACCAAGCACCAGGTCAATATGTGGCCACCTTTAGCGTGGACGACGGTCATGCCGGTGGCAAATCTTCGGCAGGTGTAAACATTATCGTTACCGATGTCACGATTAATTCCGCCCCCATAGTTAATCTTTCTTTAAACCCACAAGCTGGTATGACGCCGCTTAAAATTAATGCAAGTTACAAAATAACCGATCCTGACGGAGACCTTGTTATAGCTTTTCTGAGCTATAGTGATGGAACGGTTGACACTATCAGAGATATAACCACAAGCAAAACGCATTTATATCTATTAAAAGGCGCCTACAAAGTAATTTTGACCGCGAATGATGGAAAAGGTGGCGTTGGAAAAGATAGTGCGATTGTTGATGTTCAAGGAAATTCTAATACGATTACCCCTTCCGTGCAGGTTACTCCTTCGCATGCATCAACAAGCCAGACTTTTAGCCAGCCGGGCAGTGGTTTTACACCGAATAGTTCGGCAAAGCTTTATTTCGTTTATCCGGATGGTCATACCGATTCAAGCACAGTGAAAACTACTAATGCATCGGGATCATTTACTAACAGTTATACTGTACCCGCGACAATGCCACGAGGCAATTATCAATATTACGCACGTGACCTTGCAACGCAGATAAAGACCGCTTCCGTGTCCTACACGGTCGATCCGGACATTACCCCTTCGGTGCAGGTTTCGCCTTCTCATGGGGCAACGGGCCAGATATTCAGCGAGCTGGGTGCAGGGTTCACGCCGAATAGTACGGCCAAGCTTTATTTCGTTTACCCCGACGGGCATACGGATTCAAGCAACGTGAAAAGCACCGATGCGTCGGGTTCCTATGCAAACAGCTATACCGTGACCACGGCGTCGCAACGAGGCGGATACCAGTATTATGCCCGTGATGTGGCAACTCAGATAAAATCCAATACCGTGTCTTTCACGGTCGATGCGGATATCACGCCTTCGGTGCAGGTTACTCCTTCGCATGGTGCAACAGGCCAGACATTCAGCGAGCCAGGCGCTAGATTCACGCCAAATAGTACAGCCAAGCTTTACTTCGTTTACCCGGACGGGCATACCGATTCAAGCAACGTGAAAAGCACCGATGCGTCGGGTTCCTATGCAAACAGCTATACCGTGACCACGGCGTCACAACGAGGCGGATACCAGTATTATGCCCGTGACGCGGCATCTCAGATAAAATCCAACAC
>JBAVGL010000141.1:0-2944 GCA_049684795.1 Chitinivibrionales bacterium
ATTTATGCCTAGAAGAAGAGACCATACGTCTATAGCATTCATAATACTTCTTATCATTGTTTTGATATTTGGATTTAAACTTATTTCTAATTGGGCCTTTCTTAAAGTATGGTTTTGTTTTTTGATAGGCAGTTTGGCGCCAGATTATATAGAGCCAGCCCATCACTTTACCCACCGTCATTTTTTTCATAGTAAATATTTATTAAAAATATTATCTATTTTTATAATTCCTTTTGGTATTATTTGTATAATATTTAAATCTATTATTTTATTTTCTATATTCTCTTTTGTACTAGGTTATATCGGACATTTATTATTAGATTCTATGACAAAGATTGGTTTGCCGAGAGTATAATAAATAATAATATTTTACGGCTGTGCCGTTTCAACAGATTATAGCTTCGTCCAGTCGGCTTCGTTTTTTCGGCACTTCCAATTTCGGATTTAAGAATATTCAGAAATTCAGAAATTCGGAATATTTAAGAAATTCAGAAATTAAGGCAGTCAAGAATTCGGGCAATTATTATCTCGGAAAACGGAAAAACGGCACCTAACAATGTGCTCAATCATGACCTTCCGCATTTGCAAATAGCTTTGGTTTGCAAGTGGTTGGTTCATCATACAAGAGTCGTGGTATGCGGTGGGAAAATGCAGTCGTAGTCAGGCATATTAGCACGGCGTTAGATGCGAGAATAAGAAAATGAAAAAATACATCAGCCTTATTATGGTTTTCTTTATTGTTTTTTCATATGGTTGCAATCCGGTTAGCTACCATGAATTGTTGAACTATATTGAAATATCTCCGTGTGATTCTTTGAAAGGCCAGTATGATATCCGCTCTGAAACCGTTCCGAATTCATTTTTAGTTTATTCAGACTATAGATTGGTAAAAAAAAAGAATGAGTATTTTCTTTCAATTTATCTAAGTACTCCCAAACATAACAAGAAGAAGATTAAATATATGGAATGGGGAGGAATCAAAATAATCATTCAAGACAGCTCAATCGATTTTAAAAACAGTCGTTTTTTCTATAAAGACAATGATGGAAAATATGAAATAGTAAAGAGCACACAATCAAGCTGGAAAAACAGAATGATAAAGAAATGGGAACCATTAAAGCATGAGCTTATTGGATCTGATAGTACTTTTCAAAAAGCTTTGAAAGAAATCTAAGAGCATCTAACATGGCGTTCAAGCTAACCAAACAAGGTGCATTTCAATCGCGCAAAGGCGCAGTGGAGGGCCGGGGTTGGGCCAAAACACAAAAATAAACATAGGTTGGCGCAGAAAAAGAAGACTGTCGAAAAATAAGATTAAAATTAAAACGTATTGATTATACACATGAACATGTGTATATTTATATGATATGAAAGGATGGACGTTGAACCAATTTGTATTTGAATGGGACAAATTAAAAAATCAATCGAACATCGATAAGCACGGTGTTTCATTTGATTTTGCAAAAGAAGCGTTTTTCGATGAACATCGTATTATAGCAAAAGATTTGGACCATAGTACTGAAACAGAAACGAGGTGGTATTGTATCGGCAAAATCAGAACCGGAATTTTAACTGTTCGTTTTACATATCGAAATAATGTCATCCGAATATTCGGAGCAGGATATTGGAGAAAGGGTAAAAAATATTATGAAGACGAAAATTAATTATACTGAAGGCGAAATCGGAGAGATTAAAATTGTTAAAGATTTCCTACCTTCCCCGTCTGAATTAGCCAGACAAGAAAGGAATGTTCGTGTTACAATAAATTTAAGGAGATCGAGCGTTGATTTCTTTAAAAATGTTGCCCGGAAAAACAAGGTGCAATATCAACGCGTGATTCGATCCTTATTGGATACTTATGCAACTTCATTCACCAATACGAAATCGAGAACAAGAGTTTAGAAGATAGAAGAGCGCCCACCAAGGAAGAAAATATCGGCCCAACCTAAATCGCCCAACACCGGCAGCACAAAAGCCTGACAGGCCTGTAGGATTGTTGAGGGAATGGGGTAGGCCACGCCTTCGTACTTGCCGGGAACGTTAGGCCGAAAATTGGAGAAAAAATGAAAACATTAGAACAACCAACGGAATTAAAAGCCGCCGGTTTCCCGCCCAAAATCATACAAGAATTTATAGGAAATGCAAATTCCGAAAATAAAGAGATAAGTATTGCGCGAATGAAAAGTCCAAAAGGGTGGAGTGAGCCAGGACAAACTCCGGAATTTAAAGAATACACAATAGTATTAAAGGGAACTCTGGTTGTCGAAACAAAGGAAAATAAAAAGGAGATAAAAGAAAACCAGGCAATAATAATTGAAAAAGGAGAATGGGTAAAATATAGCACACCGTATGAAGGTGGGGCAGAATATATGGCTATTTGCCGTCCTGCATTTTCAATAGGCTTGGTTCATAGAGATAAAGGATAAAGGGGAAGCTAAATTTTGGCTTGAGCCAATAATTTCTTTGCGGGAGAACTATGGGCATCGTGTGCAAATTCCCGCATTCCTACAAATCAATTACCAGCAGCGTAATGTCGTCTTCCGGCGCCTGGTCGGCGCCGCAGAAGGCCTTCTGGTCATCAAGAATGTATTTGAGGGCCTGGGCCGGCGGGCTGCCGACTGAGGCCAGCGCGGCCCCTTCGAGGTGTGAAAGATCCCACATTTGTTCAGCCTTATTTCTGGCTTCGGTCAATCCGTCGGTATACAGCACGAACCGTTCGGCGCCGGTTTGATAGGAATAGCAGGTTTCCTTGAGCATCATGTCGGGGAAAATGCCCAGAAAAAGCCCGTCGGCCTTGATATAGCTGCATTGCCGTGTGTTTTTGTTAAGGAGCAGGACCGGACAGTGCCCGGCCGA
Source organism: Chitinivibrionales bacterium (assembly GCA_049684795.1). GTDB lineage: Bacteria > Fibrobacterota > Chitinivibrionia > Chitinivibrionales > FEN-1185 > JBAVGL01. The sequence continues at coordinate 2,857 of JBAVGL010000141.1, forward strand.
CGTGTACCATAGTTTATGTTCCGCGGTGTCCAGAATAGCATACAGAATAGTCACGAAATTATCGGTCTTTACCTCCGTTAAAAAGGTC
>JBAVGL010000142.1:0-2011 GCA_049684795.1 Chitinivibrionales bacterium
ACCTTAAGGAAGTTTGTAAAATTATTACTGAAGACTGCGGTCATATGATGGTCTGGATAGGATACTCGGAAAAAGATGACGGCAAATACGTGACGCCGGTGGCTTCCGCGGGTTTTGATGACGGATATTTGGATCATTTGGACATTACCTGGGCCGACACCGAACGCGGCCGCGGACCCACGGGAGCGGCAATCCGCACGGGAAAACCGAGCGGATGCAGGAACATGCTCACCGACCCCGCATTCAAGCCCTGGCGCGAAGATGCGCTGAAACGAGGGTACGCGTCGTCCCTGGTCCTTCCGCTTCTGGACGAAAACCGCGCTTTCGGCGCGATGACCATTTATTCCAGGGAACCTGAATCTTTTACCGCCGATGAAACAGCCTTGCTTACCGACTTGGCCGATGATCTTGCGCATGGAATCTTGACAATCAGGACGCAAAACGCGCGCGCATTGGCCGAGGAAACAGTTCGTAAAGAGCGTAATTTCAGCAATGCGGTCATTCAAACTACCGGCGGCTTAATCATCGGCCTTGACCCCGAAGCCCGTATACAATTATTTAATCATGCCTGCGAAAAAACTACCGGCTTTACGTTCGATGAACTCAAGGGCAAGCCGTTCTGGGATTATTTGCTGCTGCCGGAAGAAATGGACGCGGTCAAGAAAGTTTTCCAGGACATCAAGGACGGCAAAATCACGGCTGAAATGGAATTTGAAAATTACTGGAAGACTAAAAACGGTCCGCGGCGCTTCATCAAATGGGCGAATTCCTCGCTGAAAGACGAGCGGGGAAATGTCGAACTTGTCATCGGTACGGGCATCGACGTGACTGACGACAAAGAGAACCAGGCCCGGATCGACGAACTCAACAGTTTCCTCATGCAAAGGACCACCGATTTGATGTCCGTTAACAAGGAACTTGAGGCGTTTTCCTACTCGGTGTCCCACGACCTGCGCGCCCCGCTCCGCGCGATAATGGGCTTTTGCTCGATCCTCCTTGGAGAATACTCCGGCAAGCTTGACGCCGAAGGTCAAGGCTTTCTCAACAGGATCAAGACAAGTACGGACAGGATGAACGGATTGATCGACGACATTCTGAGCCTTGCGAAAATCTCGCGGGAGGAAATGCACCCCAAAGAGATCGACCTGAGCGCGGTCGCCGGATCAATCGTCAATGACCTTAGGCAAGGTGAAACAGAGCGGAAAGTCGAAGCGATCATCGCCGGGGGGCTTACGGCGCATGGCGATCCGCGGCTTCTGCGCATCGCGCTGTCGAACCTCATCGGCAACGCCTGGAAGTATTCGAGCAAAACGCCCGAGGCGGTCATTGAATTCGGGAAAATGGAAAAGAACGGTGAAAAAGTCTATTACGTGCGGGACAATGGCGCCGGTTTCGATAACGCCCATGCCAAGAAACTTTTCAAACCCTTCCAGCGCCTGCATTCGGAAAGCCAATTTCCCGGCACCGGCATCGGGCTTGCAATAGTCGATAAAGTCATCCAACGGCACGGCGGCCGCGTATGGGGGGAAAGCCAAACCGGCAAGGGAGCCACGTTTTACTTTTCCCTGGCGTTTGACAAAACAGAAAACGAGGGGTAAGCCGCGATGTCCAGACGAATAATGATAATCGATGACGACGATACAAGCATGTTCTTGTACAAGCACCATTTCCGCGGTTTTCCCGGCGTGGAAATAATCGCCGAATTTGATAATGCTGAAGAAGCCCTTGCACAAATTAACCAACTGAAGCCGGATGTCGTCATTGTTGATTACAAATTGCCGGGGATGTCGGGCATTGAATTCGCGGAACGGGTATCGCAATACCCGGAAATAAGAATCCTGCTGGTGACCGGTCACGACCGCGATTATTTTAAATCCATGATGAAAAACCCTCTTAAATTTGATATTGTCAAAAAAGACTGGTCGGAAAAGACCATAGAGCACATTTTTGCCTTCTGCAAATAACGATCCGTTTTCCCGTGGCACATTTTTTGCGATATAAATTCTTGCCG
>JBAVGL010000143.1:0-10164 GCA_049684795.1 Chitinivibrionales bacterium
GGGTACCTTGATTGCAAGGGTATTATCAAATTGAGAAATTACCGTGAAATTTGTCGTGTTCCCCGCTCCATGACCAACGGGCCCGATAACTGCTGACGGCGCCGGCTCTATAAAAGTAACGACATTATTTGCAATGGAAATGCCGCTTACGGTGGTGGTTATTCTCGATATTGAGAAACTCGTATTTTTCGGAAGCGTCGTGTCTTCCCAGCTGAAATTCGTCGTAATCATTGTATAGGCTGAGGTGAGCACCGTGCCGAACCATGCCGAATCGGTTTGCGTCGTTACGCTCTTAAAGCGCATTGCGTGGGAAAAGGTCTTCCAGGGCAACACAAGCGTCCCGCTCCCGTCGAATGTGACCGTTCTTGTCCCGTCGATCTTCGACACCATTACCAGGCTGGAAACCGCGGTGGTGTCGCGGTACCCGTAGGTATCCGTAAATGAATTGCCGAAGGCAAGCGCGCTTAAGTCAATCAGTTCGGGATTAAAATAGACGACGGTCTGAAGACTATCGGCAAACCCTAATTCCACGAGGCTGTCGTTGGCCAGACGATAATAGGTATACTCGGTGAGGCTGCCCTTGGAAAGGAGCGCGTCGGTTGCCGATGGGAACTTTGAAAAATAGGGCGTGCCTGCCGCCGGGAGCGCTTGCGCATCCGAGTTTATGGTATCGTGGACCGTGAGCGGAATCGTCCACGTCACATTCGCGCCCGCTGGGCCTTCCGAAACTCCCGCCGTATCGCAACTTAACGAAAGAATATTTCCCGCACCAAACAATCCCTGGCTGAACGGTTGGGCCTGAATAATAAAGACCATTGCCACTAATAAAACCATTCCAACTTTCTGAATATTCATCGTGACCCCCTTTTTTAAATTAACAAATAATAAGGGAGCAATTACAATGCCATTTCAAAACGAGGAAAAATAAATTGGGCGGTTAAACGAAAAAATTAATAAACGATTCGATAGCCTTTTCATTCTGGACGCTTTCCGTGGCGATCACCCGCAGATGTTCGGGTTGCAGCCTAATCGCGGCAATGGCGCCGTCATCGAGCTTGGGTGAAATTTCGTCCGGAAACGTTGAAAAACCGATCATGTGGGCCATTATGTCTGAAACATGGACAACCGCGACAATCTTTTTTTGTGCGCCGCTCTTATCGGGTGCGTGATGGTGTTCCAGAACGTCTGATAGATCCGCGGGAAATTTCCAATGCCGCGCAAGGAGACCGCCCGCGCACATATGCGAGGTTTCATCATTTTCGCCAAGATAAAATGGGACTTTGTCTTCGCGGCTTTTCTTTTCCGCCGCTACAAGAAGTTCTTCTTGATAGCACCCAAGAACCAGCTTGCCGATATCGTGCAAAAGCCCCGCAGAAAACGCCTCATCGCTGTCGACTGCGGTATATCTTCGCAAATACTTGGAAATGGATTCCGCGACCAGGCCGGCGGTAATCGAGTGCCGCCAGAAATGTTCAAGCGCAAAAGGCAGGCTCTTTCGCGCCTTGAATGCCGAAAGAATACTTGTCGTCAAGGCCAGCGAGTGCACACGTTTCTGCCCGAGAAGAACAACCGCGTTTTTCAACGAAGAAATCGTATTGGGTATGCCCACATAGGCTGAATTGGCCAATCGAAGGATTTTCCCTGAAAGCGCCGGATCAAGCTTGAGTATCTTGACAAGATCATTCGCCGAGGTCGTCGGCTCCATAATGGCCGCCGAAAGCTTACCCAGTACTGGAGTTAAACTCGGTAAGTCATTGACCACGGGCGACAAAAGAACCGCTGGTTTCATGGAGTTCATCCTATGTTATCCAGAAATAATCGCAAAAAAATCCTGGGATTTATCAATTTCATCCTTCAAAGAACTTACTATACGCTCATAGCGTGAATCATCAATTGAAAGAACTTCCCTGGCCTGTTCCCATTCTTGCGGCGTCGTTTCATTGTCCCACAAACCGCAGTCAAACCTGTGCGTTATTATGTCGGCAAGATGGACCACCGCGACAAGTTCGGTTATTTTTTGCGCGGCCTTTGGATCATGGTGATACACCATTGTTTGTTCCAGATCGAGCGGAAGCCCCCACTTGTCGGAAAGGATGCGTCCGACATCGGCATGGTTAATTCCCATGGCCGCCGATTCAACGCGAAAAAGGGGTGCGTTCTTTTCCCTGGAAACTCTGCACATAATCGCGTATTCCTTGGGCGCGAAGAGTTCGAAGATGAGTTTGCCTATGTCATGCATGATGCCCGCGCAAAATGCGCTCTGCGGGTCAATAAAAGCGACGTTCAAGATGCTCTGGGCGATTGTTTTCGCCACCAGGGCGCATATGATGGAATGTTTCCAGAACCTGACCCTGTCCAAAACATTCAGCGGACCGTTTTGGGGGAACATTTTCATGACCGAGGCGCTCAGCACCAGTGACTTTATCGTATTGAACCCCAGAATCACCACCGCGCTTTGCACCGAGGAAACGCTCCGCGGTATCCCGTAAAATGCGCTGTTGGCCAGACGAAGCACCCGCGTGGTAAGCGCAGGGTCTTTTTCAATAATTTCCGCCGCGTCTTCTGCCGACGTTTCGGGCGAGTTTACAACCTTGATAAGGTGCGCGACGACCGCGGGCAACGACGGAAGCTGAGCAAGGTCTTCTATGAACCGCCGGTAGCGCTCACCATAAGAAACCTTGTTCATCCTAAACGCACTTTCCAGGCGCCGCAATGCACCGGTTGTTTTTAGGATTGACTCCGGTTATTGTCGCTGTCAGCCATGAATTTCTCTTTGCCGCGGCTCCTCCGCTCTCGCTTTGGCTCCGCACCTCCATTCGCACGTAATTCGACGACACTCCGGTTACGGGGGCTTCGCTTTCAACAATTATCCTGTGGGACGTTCCAATGAGCTTGCTGACGAATTCCTTATTGCACTTGTCAATCACCGCGCGCATGATTTCGCCCCGCGTGTTTTTTTCTTTTTCTCCTATCTGGTCATCAAACATGGCGGCGGCGGTGGAAGGGCGTTTGGAATACCGGAACACATGTCCGTATGAGAACCCTATTTTTTCGATATTCGCCAGCGTTTCTTCGAACATGCCGTTGGATTCGCCGGGAAAGCCGACTATAAAATCGCCCCCGATTCCGGCATCGGGAAAAGCTTTCCGTACATTGCCGAGCTTCTCCACCAGAGTGTCGAAATACGTTCCGCCCCGGCCCATGCGGGCCAAGACCTCTTTTGAAAGGCTCTGCACGCTCACGTGAACATGACGGCAAACCTTGGGATGGCCTTCGATCATTTCAAGGATGGGGCCGCAAAGGTCGCGCGGGTCGAGCGAACTCAGGCGAATGCGAAAGTCGCCGGGTATCGCGACGAGGTTTTTTAGAAGCGTGACCAGGTTTACGTCGGGTCCGTTGCCGTAGTGCCCGATGTGCGTGCCGGCAAGGACGATTTCCTTGAATCCCGCGTCCACGGCCCTTTCACACGCGAGTCTGACATCGGAAAGCCGCGCGCTCCGGGACTTCCCCCGCAGAGAGGGCACGATGCAATACGCGCAACGATAATCGCACCCTTCCTGGATTTTTATTGAAAATCGCGCGCGCTTGCATGGATCAAAATAATCCGGCATTTGTTCGACGGGCAAAAAAACGGCTGACGCCTGCGTGCAGGGGTCCCAGAAAACACCCCCTTTTTCATCCTGGACAATGGAGGGAATATCGTTTTTGCGAGTGTTTCCCACGACCCAGCGCGTACCGTAAAGGCCCTGAAGTTCATCGGCCTTCTGCTGGGCCAGGCAACCAGTGACGCACACGCTGCAGTGGGGAGCGCCGCGCGTCAGGTTATGCAAAAGCCTTCTTGTTTTTGCTTCCGTGCGCGAGGTGACGCTGCAGGTATTGACGATGACGATTTCCGCTTCGTCAACGTTGTCGACGATACGGTGCCCGCGCTGCGCGAGACGGAAGGACAATACCGCGGTCTCTTCCTGGTTTGTCCGGCACCCGATTGATTTCAACGCGATTGTTTTTGCCACGTTTGACATTCAGTCCCAGTTTGCCAAGGCCTCGTCCTGGTCCTTGAAGAAAGGTATTATTTGATGGATATCGAGCGTGTTGAACAAATCGTCGACGATGTCGTTGGAGCCGCAAATCCGCAGGCCGCCCCCCGTTTCCTTGATCAATTTGTTCAAATTGAGCACGACGCTTATGCTCAGGCTGTCGAAATAGGTAAGGTCTTTAAAATCAAGAAGTATTTTTTTGTTGTGCGCCATCGCCAGCAATAGTTCCTGTTTGAAATATCGTGAGCCTGTAGGATTGTTCATAATGCCGCTTAAATGAAATACGCATACGGTCCCGACGATTTCTTTTTCAATATACAGGCGAACATCTATGGCATCTTCGAAAATGTCCCCGTCGGCGAGTTGGACGCCTTCATCGGATTCGATATTGAAAATTTTATCGAAACCGGTGTCGGCAAAGAGCTCATGTATCGACTCATTAATTTTTCGAAACGTGATTCTGACGCCTTTTTCCTTATAGTCCTTTGCCGTGAAAACAAGGGCGCCTATCGTCGCGCTGTCGATCATCTCGGTTTCAGTGAAATCAATTATAAGCTCATTTATTCCTTTATCAAGCGCTTCCCGTGCCGCCTTTATTAAATCATTCGTCGCTGGATAGAAGAACCTTTTGGGAAGCTTAATTACCGCCGTGGTATTGCCATATTCGACAACCATCGTACCTCCCTGGTTTTACCTCAAAAACCTGCGCGAAAGTTCATCGGTTGAAATCCTGACCAGCGTCGGCCTGCCGTGCGGACATATATACGGGTTCTCCGCTGAAAACAATGTGTTCAATAGCGTGTTCATTTCCTCCTGGGAAAGCTTTTGACCGGCCTTGATCGCCGATCCACAGGCGAAGGCGGCGGCAAACCGCTTGTGTGAATCGCTGAAATGCGCGTCACTCTTTTCCTCAAGTAAATAACGAACCATGTCTCGAACGGCGGGTTCCGCGCTTGAATCCTTCATAAACGCCGGAAGCGCCTCCAGGGAAACCGCGTTGCCCCCAAAATCCTGGATATCAAATCCAAACTTTCTGAAATAGTCGTTTCCCGATAACACGACGGACTTTTCGATCGGTGAAAATTCCATAACAATTGGAAACAAAAGCTGTTGTGAATCCGCTTTTCCATCTTTCAGTTCATCCAAAGCCTGCTCATAGAGTATACGTTCATGCGCCGCATGCTGGTCGATGAGCAGGATCCCGTTTTTTATCGGGGCCAATATAAACATGCAATGAATTTGATAGCAGGAAATAAGGCTCCATGCCACTTCCCGCTCACTATCCGATAATTGTATCGTATTATCGGCGCTTGAATCAAGGGCTTTATTTTCATTTTTGAAAGGCGATGGAAACGAAAGCATTGTTTGGCCCTTTTGCCTGTCTGGGTTCGCTTCATATCCGGTCAACATTTCATTTTCCTTCACCTGCGTTGCAACCGGGGAAGCACCCTTGGCCTCGATATTCTTGTCCATTGCCCCTTGCATGAGGTTTTCACTTCTTTCGTTTGCCGGCTCGGAGAAAACTTCCTGTCGTGAAACTAACGTGGACGTTATTCCTCGACGGGCGATGTCGAAAATAAATCCGAAGAGCATTTTTTCTTCCTCAAATTTCACTTTCAACTTTGTCGGATGCACGTTGACATCAATGCGGGCGGGGTCAACATCGATGCAACAGAAAAATGAAGGCCTGAATTCCGATATAGTAAATTGAGCAAAGGCCTCGCGGATTGCATACAGGACCGTATCACTTTCCACCTTGCGAAAATTCACGTAAAGATTCTGGAACCTTGGTTTTACGCGGGATTCCTCCGGCCTGGAAAGGTAGATTTCCGCCGACAGGCCTTCTCTGCCGCCGCTGCAAACAATGAGGTTTTTCCCGAATTGGGTCCCCGCGATTTGCGCTATTCGCATTTGAACGGAGCCGGTCATTGGAACGTCAAGGACCGTTTTGCCTTCAAACGATGCGGTAAAGTGGATCTCAGGAAAAGGGATTACCAGCTGTTCCATGAGCCGGAGAAGGGCGATTCGTTCGGCCCTGCGCGTTTTCATGAATTTCTTCCGCGCTGGGACGTTGAAAAACAGGTCGCGTGAAATGACCGTCGTGCCCTTGACATGAGATACAGGCCGCACTGCGGTGCAGATCCCGCCTTCGCAATCAAGCGAATGCCCAAGACCGTCGGAGGAACTGCTGCTGGATATGGTCAGGCGGCTGACCGCGGCTATACTGGCAAGCGCTTCCCCCCGGAAACCGAGTGAACCGACCGCATAGAGGTCGTCGGCCGTGCGTATCTTGCTGGTAGCATGCCGTAAAATTGACTTCCGCAGATTTTGCGCATCCATTCCCCTTCCGTTGTCCGTCACGCGTATGGAGGAAAAGCCGGAATCTTCGATTGCAACGCTAATTTTTGCAGATCCGGCATCAATGGCGTTTTCAATGAGTTCTTTGAGTACGGAGGCCGGGCGTTCAATTATTTCTCCGGCGGCAATTTTTTCAACAACCGATTGAGGCAGTACTTCTATGGAATCATTATTTTTTTCCATCGGCAAAGCAGCATATAAGGTTGGAAAAAGTTGGCGTGCATAAAAAATGCGGAAGGGGGGAATTGAACCCCCACGAGTTTGCACTCACTAGGCCCTGAACCTAGCGCGTCTGCCAGTTCCACCACTTCCGCAAAAAACTTGGTAAAAAATACATTCTGGAAGATTATTTTAATAACTATGTTTAAAAATTATTTTTTTCCAAAGGTGGTATAATGAAAATTGCCGTAGGACTCAGTGGCGGCGTTGATTCCGCAGTCAGCGCTCTCCTTTTAAAAAGGCAAGGACACGAAATTATCGGGACAATTATGAAAATCTGGGATGGGAGAAAAACATCAGCATTAAAAGGCAATTCCTGTTATGGCCCGGATGAATATAAAGATATTGAAGACGTGAAAAATTTATGCAAAACGCTGGATATTCCTTTGCATGTTGTTGATTGTTCGCGTCAGTACAATGAATTCGTGCTTAAATATTTTGACGATGAATATCGCGGCGGCAGGACCCCTAATCCCTGCGTTATGTGTAATCAGAACATTAAATTCGGTTTTCTGCCGGAACTTCTTAAACGGTCAGGCGAGAAATTTGATCATTTTGCAACGGGCCATTACGCACGTGTAACGTTTGACAATAAAACCAATCGATATCTGCTTAAAAAAGGCCTGGATGGACGAAAAGACCAGTCATATTTTCTCTACCGCCTTAGTCAACAACAATTATCAAATGTGATTTTTCCTCTAGGCGAGTACCGCAAGACCGATGTGCGGAAAATCGCGGCTCAGGCGGGGTTGCCGGTTCATGACAAAAAAGAAAGCCAGGATTTTTACAGTGGGGATTATACGGAATTATTGACCGTAAAAAAGTCTGAGGGACAAATCGTCAACACCGAGGGCAAGATTCTCGGCAAACATAACGGCACCTGGAATTATACCATCGGTCAAAGAAAAGGTCTCGGAATATGCAGCGACAAACCGCTGTATGTCGTGGGCATCGATGCAAAGAAAAACCGGATAATTGTAGGCAATAGAACCGGTTTGACCTCCATTGGTCTGAGGGCTTCAAATTGTAACATTATCGCATCGCGATTGCCTCAGACCGCCCAGGCAAAAACACGTTCAACAAGCAAAGAAGCAGCTTGCGATATATCATTTAATGATAATGAATTAACAGTTATGTTTCATGAGCCCCAAGAGGCCATTACTCCAGGACAATCGGTGGTGATTTATGAGGGAGACATTGTTCTTGGCGGAGGTACCATTATTGGAGCTATACAACAGTAAAGCACGCCCTGACCCTTTATGCGATCTTAAATCTCCCTTTATTTTTTGTCAATAATTCCTCCTTACGCATTTCCTCAAGAACACTTTTGATCCGAGTTTCATCCTGTATGTCCAAATTTTGAATTATCTGGCGTTCATCGAGTGGTGATTTACCAACAAGCATTCTTAATATTGCGCCCCGGATTTCTCTCCGCGACCCTTTAAAGGGACTTTGCCTTGAATAATGCGCGCTTTTCCGAGAAGGATTTTTGTACCGCTTTTTGAGCATAGCGCCGTAATCCATGAGCGCCGAATACCATTTTTTCGGGGATTTTTTATCTAAAGTTTGTTCTACAAGCGGCAGGATTTCAGCATCACGAACGGCATCTTTATGCGATGAAAAGAAATGATGGATAAATACGGCCCTGATATTTGTTTCGATAAAAATTGTAGGTTTATTGAATCCAAAAGCCGCAATAGATGAAGCGGTCGCTTTTCCTATGCCCGGCAGGGCCATTAAAAGCGACTCGGAAGAAGGAAGGTTTCCTTGATATTTGTCCACAATAATTTTTGCGGTTCTTTTGAGTAACAATGCCCTTCGATTATACCCTAATCCCTGCCATATTTTGTAAACTTGTTCAAGCGTGGCCCGATCTAATTCCTTGAAATTAGGAAAGGCCTTTGTGAATGCGCGATATTTGTCAATTACTCTGTCGACTTGGGTTTGTTGGAGCATTATCTCCGACACAAAAATATGGTAAGGGTCGGTTGCTTTTCTCCATGGCAGATCGCGACCTGATTTTTTAAAATAACCGTAAATTTCTTTACGAAACGCTCTAATTATTGCCGGGGTGACCCTGGAAACAACTCGTCCGCTATTTGTTTTCATATTTTATTATTTCAAACGGCACAGGGCGATTATATTTTTTAGACTCGACGATTCATATTCCAGGGAAAATAATTCCGCTCGATTTAAAAGAATAACTATTAAAGGTTTTTGTCCGATGGGCAAGAAATCCCAGCTTCAACAGCGCTCCCCGACCGTTTCTCCTGGAAACACACACGCGTTCGCACTCTTTTTCTCCCAGAATTTCTGGCTACGGGTGATCATCATCGGCCAGATGGCGCTTTTAGGGTTCCAGCTTTCCCCCGACATCAGCACCAACGGCGATGACGCGGTTTATTATATTCTCGGCAAGTCGCTCGCGAACGGCCAAGGGTATCGGAATATTCATTTTGTCAACTCGCCCGTTGCGACGCAATATCCCGTGGTTTTCCCCGCGTTTCTTTCCTTAACCCATTTTTGCACCGATAAGCCTCTTCTGGCGAAAATACTCGTGATGTGCATGGGGTGCTTCGTTACGCTCTGCGCATTTTATTTTTTCAGGGGCTGGTTTCCGCGCGGCGCCATTCCGTTATGTTTTTTAATCGGGACTTCCGCGGTACTTAACCAGCACTCAATAGAACTGCTGAGCGAGGTACCCTATATTCTTCTAACGTTGCTCTCATTGCTTCTGCTTGAAAAAAGCCACGAAAATCCCCGGAAAAAATGGCTTTTCTGGCTTACAATACTTGTTTCCATCATGCCGATGAACTGCCGCAGCATCGGCATTTCATTCTCCGGGGCTTTTTTATTATCTAACCTGTTGGATAAAAAATACAATTATGTGATTGCTCATCTCGTGCTTGTAGTATTAGCCGCCGTTCTCTTTAAAATGCTCACCTCGTGGGACAACCCGTATCTTCTTCAATTGCTGCAAAGAAACAGTTACGATCCGGAACAGGGGTTTGCGACGTTCTCCGAAATGTTTTCAAGGATAACGACAAATATTTCCAAATACACAACTGAGATTATCCCGCAGGCTTCCATGCCGTATATGGCGAACCATTATCCGCCTCTCGGGGCGCTTCTTGGAATAATCATGGTGCTTGTGATATTGGTAGGATGCATCAGAAATTTCTTTCTGCCTTCGAAGTTTTTGAGCCTGTACGCGTTCTTTTACTGCGGCATACTGACAATGTGGCAGGCCCAGTGGTCGTCGGGACGTTTTTTGTCCGGAATACTTCCCGTTCTTTTTTATCTGTTTTTTATCGGCATTATCTTTATTATATCCCTTTCCAAGGGAGATAAGAACTACGATTTATCTTCACGAATAAAGGCCATTCGATTTCCTGCTTTCCCGGCCGTGCCAAGAATCGCCGCCGTGCTGTTCTGGTGCATCGCGGTTTCGTTTTCTTTTGATAATACGGGATTTCAACTGCAAAACGCGGGTTTACGCAAACAATCAAGCAGAGACTGGGAAAATTTCAACAGCTGCGCGGACTGGATC
>JBAVGL010000144.1:0-14585 GCA_049684795.1 Chitinivibrionales bacterium
CGCAAGCACGATGCCGAATTCCCTGAACAGCCTTCCGGTAAAACCTTGCAGGAAAATCACGGGAATGAAAACGACCGCGAGGGTCATCGACGTGGCGATCACGACGAAAAACACCTCGCGCGTCCCCAGTATGCAGGCGTCCCAAATCCCCATGCCCCGCTCGATTTTTTTATAAATGTTTTCAGTGACCACGATGCCGTCGTCCACCACGAGCCCCGTCGCGAGCACGATCGCGAGCAGCGTGAGCACGTTGATTGAAAACCCGAACACGTACATGATGAAAAACGCGCTGATGAGCGATACGGGAATATCGATGAGCGGCCGCAATGCCAGTACCCAGTTCCTGAAAAACAAAAAAACGATCAGTATCACAAGGGATAGGGCGATGCCGATCGTCATTTTGACGTCGCTGACCGACGCGCGCACGAATTTCGACTTGTCGTATCCGATGTCAAGCCTGAGCCCCGGGGGAAGGTTCTTTTTTATTTCGTCGAACCGTTTATAGAATTCGTCGGCGATCTGAATGGTGTTGGCGCCCGGCAGCGGCAGGAGCGCGACGAAAATCCCGTCGGCGCCGTTGAACTTGATGCCGGTCTCGGGATTTTCCGGGCCGAGCACGGCCTCGCCGACATCCCTGAAACGGACCACCTGGTCGTTTGTCTGCCGGATGATGAGGTTGTTAAAATCTTCTTCCGTCACGAGAAGGCCGAAGGTCTTGACGATGAGCTCCGTGGATTTGCCGGTGAGTTTTCCGCTTGGCAGATCAACATTTTCCTTCGCCAGCACCGCGTTTATGTCCTGGGGAGTAACGTTGTACGCCGCCATCTTGTCGGGGTTGAGCCACAATCGCATGGCAGGCCGCTTCTGGCCGAAGAGCTGGACTGAACTCAGACCGGGAATGGTCTGCAGCTTTTCCTGCAGGATGTTTTCGGTGTAATCGCTGAGCTCAAGCGCGTTCATGGTGGTGCTCTGTGCCGAGACAATGATGATGGGGTCGCTGTTTGCATCGGACTTGGTAACCACGGGCGGCGCGTCGATGTCCACCGGAAGATTGCGCGCCGCCTGGGACACTTTGTCGCGCACGTCGTTTGCCGCTTTTTCCAAATCCGCGCCCACGTTGAATTCGACGGTGATGTTGCTGCTGCCCGTTGCAGACGATGAGGAAATGGATTTTATTCCCTCGGTACCGTTGATCGCCTTTTCGAGCGGTTCCGTTACCCTCGATTCGATGATATCGGAGTTTGCGCCCGTGTAATTCGTGCGCACGTTTATCACCGGCGGGTCGATGGCGGGATAGAGCCGAATGCCCAGAAAATTAAAGCCCACCACGCCGAACAGCACGATGACGAGGCTCATGACGATCGAGGCAACAGGGCGATGCAGGGAAAATTCTGACAGGGTCATGAAGCTAATTATTCACTTTTGAAAATTTTAAACTCATTCCTGGTTTCAGGAAAAGAATTCCGGTAGTCACGACGGTATCCCCGGAAGCGATACCGGTCAAAACCTGGATGGCCGATGCCTGGCGAACGCCGGTTTGCACGGTGATGAATTTCGCTTTTCCTTCTTTTACAACGATCAATTGTTTCTTAAGCTCCTGGGGGATTATTGCCTGGGTTGGGACCATGAGCGCATTTTTTATTTCTTTCAACTGCAACTCAACATTGGCAAAAGCTCCGGGTGTGAGCAATGCCTTGGTATTCTGGACCACGGCGCGTGCATTCAAATTGCGAGTGCTCGCATCAATCCCTTCTTCGGTGGCCATCACCGTCGCGTCATATTTTGAGTCATCGCCCTGGACGGTAAATTGCACCTTCAGTCCCGGTTTCAGCTCGTCGCTATATTTTTCCGGCACGCTGAAATCCAATTTCAGCTTTTGCACCGCGCGGATCGTCGCTATCGGCGTGGCGGGAGTGACCTGGGCGCCGATGCTGATGTTTTTAAGTCCTATCACGCCGTCGAACGGCGCATAGATTTCCGTTTTGCGTATCTGGGCCTTGAGCACTTCGATGTCGGCGTTGATCGAGTGCACCTGCAACAGCGCCTGGTCGTAGTCGGATTGACTTATGCCGCTTACTTTCAGCAGTTCCGCCTGCCGTTTTTCCGTTTGCTCGGCGATGTCCAGTTGCGCGTTTGACTTTTTAAGGTTTGCCTGCAAATCGCCGTCAAAAAGCTTTACCAGCAACGTGCCCTGTTTGACGAACTTTCCTTCAGGCAAATTTATGGTCACCACGCGGCCGGCCACATCGGGCATCAGCACGGTTTCCTCAAAAGGCTTGAGCGTCCCGGAAATCGCTATTGACTGGTCTATCACGGTGGGTTTTACCACGAAGCCTTCAACGGCGGGGACCGCGTTAAACTGGTTGACCGGCGCGTTTTTTGCGGGCCCGGAAGCATGGGAACCGCATGACGCGATTAACGCCGCGAACGGGAAAAAACGGAGTATAATGTATGGTTTTTTGCGCATTATTTTTTTCATCGTGGATAAGGTTGTAATTTTGGGAAACATGAAATATACATTAAGCCGGGTTGGACGAATAAGCGCGACTAAAGTTCCCCAAAGAGAAACATTAAATGTAAATCCAAACGGATTCTTTTGAAAAAAACATTTGGAATGGAATTGAAGGGGTTCAAAATTTTGAACCCTTGCCGTTGCAGAATATGATCCCCTTGTTTGGAAATCAGTATTATTTTACGAAGTATGAAAGATCGGTTTTTTCCTAGATTATTGGATTGTTTTTTTGCAACGAGGCCGCTTTTGCTTGTTCCGGTATGGGCCTATGGGATTTTCGGCTTTTTTGCGGCTCAGGGCGGGCTTTTTCACCGGCATTGGCCGCTTTTTTCTTTTAGCCTGCAACTGCGTTCCTTCTTGTGGATGGTCATTTTTTCCGGTTCGGTTTCCTTCGTTTACATTATTAATCAGCTTGCGGACATCGAGGCGGACAAAAAAAACAAAGGCCTGCCCTTGATCGCGAGCGGCATCGTTTCCGTAAAGGCCGCCTCGATTACCGCCTGCTGCGCCGCCATTGGTTCCTTTAGCCTGCCGCTTCTTTTTTGCAAATATGCCATGGCATTATTGTCCTTTTTTTCCATGGCAATCGGGTTGGCATACAGCTTCCGGCCGATCAGACTGTCGGGCAGGCCTTATTTTGATTTTTTGACAAATGCAATCGGGTTCGGGTTTATCGCTTTCGGCGCGGGATGGGTTTGCGGCGGAAGATCAATAACGACCTTACGGTTCATAATTGACGCTCTGCCGTATGTTTTCCTCATGTGCGCCGGTTCGATCAGTTCGACACTGCCGGATATCGCCGGCGATAGCCTTGACAATAAACGTACCACCGCGGTTGCGCTTGGAAAAAGGCGGGCCCATTTGCTTGCGACCGCATGCCTTCTTGTCGCGGCCGTGACCGCGGGCCTGAACAATGATTCGGTCGCGCTCATCTGTTCCATTGTTTCGTTGCCGATTTACATTGGGTACATTATCCGGCCGCGCCGGTTTTTTGAGGAAGCCGCCTATAAAATCGGAGGGGGTTTCATGATGCTTGTGGCCGCCGCGATTCTGCCCGTCATGATACCCGTTTCACTGCTTTTGTATTTCGCGACGTCAAGCTACTTTCGAATCCGTCATAAAGTCAAATATCCGTCGCTTGTGCCGGAATAAATCATCGCTAAACCTCTTTACTTGAACGCAAGCAATCCGGAAGTGACGGTTATATAAATCCCAACACCCGTGACAAAAACCCCGAACATGAATTTGATCGTATTTTGCGGAAGTCTGTTTGCAAATATCGAACTTATCCATGCCGTTACAAAAAGGCATGCGGCGATAATCAGAGCGGCCTTTATATTCACATGGCCGTGCCGGTAATATTCTATGGCCGCCATCAGTCCAACCGGCGGCAGAAGGACCGCCAGACTCGTGCCGATGGCGGTTATTTGCGAGAACCCCGCGAAATAAACAAGCGCAGGAATAATAATAATCCCGCCGCCGATGCCGAAAAAGCCCGATGTCAATCCTGCCGCGATGCCGATCAGGCATAAAACGATTGTTGCGTTCATTGCAAGCGCTCCTGTTTTAGATTGTTTCATTCAAGGTTAAAAATACAACCCGAAGATATGCTTGAGAATAAAATGAATATTTTAAATCGGCATAATATAATTTATTATTGGCATATGCCATAAATGCAAGGAGAATTATGCCTCGACCGTGCAAGATGAGACGCGTGAACTGTAATCCGCAGGCAATGAGTTTTAAGCCGTGCGGAATTCGGAATGACCCGATGAAGACGGTTTTCCTCAATTTGGATGAGCTTGAAGCGATACGGTTGGCCGATTATGATGGTTTATATCAGGAACAGGCTGCCGGAAGAATGAAAATCTCTCGTCAGACGTTCGGCAATATCATCATCTCGGCCCATAAAAAGATCGCTGATTTTTTGATACATTCGAAAATGCTATCCGTTGAAGGCGGAAAAGTAGAAATCAATACATGCCAATTCACCTGTTTGGCCTGCCGGCACACATGGTCGATTCCGTGCGGAACCGGAAGACCGGACGAATGCCCAAAATGCAAAAGCGCTGATATTTGTTGTTCGAAAAAAATAGGTGCAGGAAAAAACCTTAAAAAATGCTGGAGGAATTTATGAAAATCTGTATGCCGGTGCTTGACGAAAAAGGGATGGATTCGGTTGTTTATGGTCACTTTGGAAGCGCGCCGTTTTTTGCCGTGTATGATACGGACAAGAAGGACGTTTCATTCGTGAATAACAACGAGAGCGAGCATGAGCATGGACAATGCATGCCTGTTGCCGCTCTGCAAAAAATCGGGGCCGAAGCCGTGCTTTGCAAAGGCATGGGAATGCGGGCGGCAAACCTTTTGATTGAAGCGGGCATTACGCCGTATATGGTTGACGCAGAAACGATTTCGGAAGCGCTCAGGCAATACGAAGAAAAGAACGTTGCCGTTCTTGATGCCGACAAAGCTTGTCAGGGCCATGGATGCAATTAATTATATTGATGAAATAATTGCCGATACAAAGTTCATTCCGGCCGGATGAAGTGAAGTTTTTATGTCCTGACATACCATCATTAACGATTGCACGGGGAGAAAAACCTTTGGAAACTCCGATAAATGAATTTGACGAAAAAGCAAAGGCCTGGGACGACGATCCCGACCATGCGCGGCGCGCGCAAACAATAGCCAAGGCCATAGGCGAAGAAATCCCCAATGACCCTTCACTAACGGCAATGGAATATGGCTGCGGCACGGGCCTCTTGAGTTTTCCGCTCAGGGACCGATTTTCAAGTATCACGCTCATCGATAGCTCAAAGGGAATGCTTGAAGTTCTTAAAAAAAAGATAGCTAAAAGCGCCGCGACAAACATGGAAGCCTTAAATGCGGACTTGCTTGAGTCTCCGAAAAGCCTCTCGAAATCCTTTTCGGTTATCTACAGCGCAATGGTTTTGCATCATATTCCCGACCTCGACAAAATCTTTTCCCTATGGCATTCCTTTCTAACGACTCCAGGACACCTTTGCGTTGCCGATCTCGACAGCGACGGCGGACTTTTCCATGGTCCGGAATTCAACGGTCATAATGGCTTCGAAAGAAAAAAGTTGCAAAAAGTCGTTGAAAAGGTCGGATTTACTGAAATAAAATTCAGGACGGTTTGCGAAATAAAAAAAGTTGCCGGCGATGGCATTGAACGTTCATTTCCTCTATTTTTAATGGTATGCAAAAAGGTCTGAAAAGAGAGTTATCCGACAAAACAGCACACCCATTCAAAAGGAAGGCGCTCATGAAAACTTTCAAAATATCTTCGTTTCTTTCCGTTTTGTTTTTTTTAAACGTTTCCGGCGCCAATGCTGCGGTAATAAACATTTCCGCGGATACGCTGACCAAATGGATCACCGTGGGGACCGCGTTTGACTTCTTGCTTATCGATGTTCGTGATACTTCGGAGTTGACGTCCGTTATAGCCACCGACCTTTGCAGGCCGTATAATTTATCATGGAATCAGGGAGCTTTTAAAAGCACGTTGAGCAAGCTGCCGAAAACCGCGAATTATGTTTTGTATTGCAAATCAGGAGGCCGCAGCGGGATGGCCAGTCAGATGCTTGTGGATTCCGGGTATGTTTCGGTATACTCTCTAACCGGCGGAATGAATGGATGGACCGGGCCGACTAAAACATCCGCCTCGCTTAAACCTGCTTCCGATCTCCCGGCCCCGTCCATGCTCAAGGCCACGGTGGGAGTGGTATGGGCAGGCGTTCAATCGAACCGGGCAAAATATCTTATTGCAACGCCGGGCGCTCTTGTTATCGGCGCTCCATTGGCTGAGGGCCATCAGCTCGTGATCTTTGATCTGCAGGGGCGTCGCGTGGTCCAAGCGGAGGACCCATTCGTATCGAACACAAGATTTATTCTGCCGCAGCACCTTTCGAATGGGACCTATATTGCCCGGCTTTTATATCATGGCAAAACAACATTCATGTTGCTTTGCCATGATATAGGCCAATAGTTGAGGAAATACGTTATTGTTTCTTTGCCGTCGAAATTCCCAAAAGCATATACAACGGGCAAATGCTCACGAGGCTCGTGAGCAGGAACACAACGGCAAATATCCCAAGAATTATTGCCGCGAGGCCGCCGATCAAATGCGTAAAATAAAGCGCCACAATCAGCACCACCAGGAACAACCGCACTACTTTGTCTATGGCGCCCACGTTCTTTTTCATACACTCCCCCTTGAATTGGTATAGGTTTTATATCCGCCCGACAGGTTTTTGACCCGAAACCCCCGCTGCATGAGCATACGCGCGGCAAGGTATCCGCGAAGTCCTACCTGACAATAAATCATGATTTCCTTTTCTTTGTCAAGTTCATTCATCCGCATTCGAAGTTCATCCACGGGAATGCACAGGGAATTGTCAATCGCTCCCAGTTCATGCTCAGGAGTGGTCCTGACATCCAAAAACTGTTGCCGCGAACCGTCTATCGATGCGACGTCCTCAGCGTAAAAAACAGGCATACATCCTTCAAGGATGTTCTGGGCCACGAAACCGGCCATATTGACCGGGTCTTTTGCACTGCCATAGGGCGGCGCATAGGCCAGTTCCAATTCCGCGAGATCATACACCGTCAGGCCGTGCCGGAGCGCCGTTGCAAACACGTCGATTCTTTTGTCAACGCCATCCTTGCCGATAACCTGGGCGCCTAAAAGCTTCCCGCTTTTGGGGGCGAATAAAATCTTTATTGATAAGGGATAGGCGCCCGGGTAATAGCCGGCGTGACTGGTCCCGTGAGTATATGATTTGAGAAATGGAATACCCCACCGCTTTGCGCTTTTTTCATTGAGGCCGGTGACCGCGGCGGTCAAATCGAATATTTTGCAGATTGCCGTACCCTGCGTGTTTTTGTAAACCGAATCGATTCCCGCGATATTGTCCGCGGCAATACGCCCCTGCCGGTTGGCTGGTCCGGCCAGAGGAACGTGGACTTTTTTGCCTGTAATAAAATCCGCCACTTCGACCGCATCGCCGACCGCGTAAATATCGGGCTTATCGGTCCTCATGTGCTCGTCGACGATTATGGTTCCCCGATCTCCCACGGCAATACCTGATTTTTTGACGAACTCCGTGTCCGGCTTGACGCCGATCGACAATATAACAAGCTCCGTAGGAATTCGCTCGCCGCTATTTAATAGCACTTCGGCGGTTGTGTCGCCGGTGGGTAAGATCTCTTTAACGCCGTTGCCAAGAACAAGCCTCACGCCGTTCATGATCAGATGTTGGTGGAGCACTGAGGCCATTTCCTTGTCCGCGGGAGTAAATACCTGGTCGAGCATTTCGACGAGCGTCACTTCCAAACCCCGATGGCGCAGATTTTCGGCCATTTCAAGCCCGATAAAGCCGCCGCCGATGACAGCCGCGCGGCGGGCCAGCTTTTTATCGACGTAGGCGCGAATATGATCGGTGTCGGGTATATTCCGCAATGTGAAAACAATGGGCGAGTGTATTCCGCGTAAAGGAGGCCGAATCGGAGAAGTGCCCGGAGAAAGAACGAGGGCGTCGTAGCGCTCACCATACGTCGATTCCTTGGTTCGAACCGTGACGGTCTTGTCAACAGGATTAATGACCGTTACTTCCGAATTCGTGCGGACGTCGACGTTGAACCGTTCCTTGAACTTCTCAGGCGTCTGGATGATCAGGTTTTCACGGTCCTTTATCGCGTCGCCGATATAATACGGTAGACCGCAATTGGCGAAAGAAATATAGTCGCCCTTTTCAAACATGATGATCTCCGCCGATTCGTCAAGTCGCCGCATCCGCGCCGCGCAACTGGCACCGCCGGCCACGCCACCGACTATGAGTATTTTCTTGCCCATGAAATATCTCCTTTAATTTCCCTTAACGGTTTTGTTTCCAACATTGTTCCAGGCGATTATGCCTCCTTGAAGATTGATTATTTTATTAAAACCGTTTTTTAAAAGCATCCGGCTCGCGGTGGAACTTCTATTCCCCGAATGGCAATAGACGAGAATTTGCCTTTCTTTCAGGGAAGCCAGTTCGCTCATTCTTTCGCCTAATTCCTGCACGGGAATTAAGCGCGCTCCCTTGATATGTCCTTGCGCAAATTCCTGCGGGGTCCGAACATCGATGACCGTGACTGTTGAATCTTTAATCAGCTCTTGAGCGGTTTGAATGTCCATATAATGTATTCCCCGATTATTAAACTTATTGACAACAACCAAAATGATAATAATTGACAGAATCAGGTAGAGAAAATTCATATTGTCCTCCTCATAGTGTTAACCATGCGCAAAAACCCCGGATGCTAAAGCGCCCATGACCGCTTCATAGAGGGTGCTGATGAACGGATTATTCGTTATCGGGCAAGCGCCTGTTGAACAACCGATAAATTTGTAATATGCAAATCCCGCGGCCGCGCCAATAGCGATTCCTAAAATTAATCGAAGCATAAATTCCCCCTTGGAAAATTGGTTGCATTTTTTCAAAACTTCACAGATAGGCATAATTGTTCCTTCCAATTATATTCAAATATGTATATACATATTATCATATAATACGAGCAAAAAAACTCGCTATTTTAACGCCATGACAATCCTTTTTGCCTCGGGGTTGACCACGGAATAATGCACTTGATTGCCATACCGCATTCCTTCTAAAATTCCGGCAGCTTTTAAAATATTAAGATGTTGGGACACGGTTGGTTGCGGCACATGCGTGCAATCCACCATTGTCGCGACGTTTTTCGCTCCACTCACAAGCCCTTCAACGATGCAGTACCGTATGGGATGCCCCAAGGCTTTGAGCAGATCGGCTTTTTGTTTGTGCGCTTTGTTCATAACTAACTTATCCGTATATACAGATATTAATATATATCGGTTCAAATAAAAAGTCAAGCTGTTTTTTTTTATCCCTTATGAGCGTTAAAGGTCATTATAGCCATGCAACCAACCGTCCCCAGACAAACCACCAGCACGATCCAATCCATTGGCCGCATTTTATATCGGTCTTTAAGGGAAATTTTATTGCGGGGTGAAAAACCCTTTGACTCCAAGGCAAGCGTAAGCGTTTCGGCCTTTTTAACGGCGTTTAAGATCAACGGGACGAGCAACGGTGAATAAGCGCGGATTCTTTTAAGTAAAGACCCTTCCCGCACATTGTTTCCCCGGACCTTTTGCGCCTCCACGATGGTAAATCCCGTGGCGACAAAAACAATGACGAGACGGAAGGAAAGCGACAGGGCAAAAGCAACGGGATAGGGCAATCCGAGCAACATGAGTCCGGCGGAAAACTCTTCGAGCGAAGTTATGGAAAGCAGCAATAATCCCACGAGCAGCAGGTCAATAAACCGGAGACTCATCGCGGCCGCAAAAATATAGGCATTGCCCGGAGGACCGTTATAAAAAATCAACCACAGGACGAACGTCATTATGCCGATGATTCCAAACAGACCGGCCATTTTGCCGATGTTTTCAAGGCTTTTTGCGCCATAAAAAAAGGCCGCTATAATTCCAAGAAAACCGAGGAGAGTATAGAGATTGTTTGCAAAGGCGATTACGGCGAAAAAAGCGGCAGTCGCCAGGATTTTCGTCCTGGGGTCGAGCGTATGAAAAAAGGATCCCTTTTTTGTATAGAAAAAAACGCTCATGGCCTTTTGGCTTTCCAGCATTTAGAAAATTCATCCATGTTTAAAAGAATCCCGCCGTTTAATTGAAGCGACAGGTCCATGATGTCGGTCCTGCCCGCTTTTGCCCGCGACAACAGCTTTTCATTTGTGAAAAATTCCCTTGGCGCCCCGTGAAACAAAAGGGCTCCCGCATCCATTGCGCAAACCGTGTCGCCGAAAGAAGCCGCCGCCTCCATGGAATGCGTAATCATGAGAATTGTTTTTCCGCGCTCGTTAAGGTCTTTGATTATGTTCATCATTTCCCTGAGCGAGGGGAAATCGAGGCCCGTCGTAGGCTCGTCGAGGATGATCACTTCCGGTTCGGCGACGAGGATTGAGGCGCTGGCCACCTTCTGCCGGTCGCCCTTGGGCAGTGTAAACGGGTCAAGCCCGGATTTTCTATTGAGTCCCATGATTTTCAGGACTTTTGTAACCTTGTCGCGAATTTCATCCTCGGCCAGCTTCCGCATACGAAGGGAAAATGCCACTTCGTCAAACACCGTTTCCGCGAATATCTGGCTGTCGGGGTTCTGGTATACATAGCCGATGTCGCCGGCCATTACCTTTTGGCCCTTGTAAAAAACATGCCCGCCGGTGGGCTTTAAAATCCCCGCAACGCACTTGGTAAGCGTTGTTTTTCCGGAACCGTTTGGGCCGAGCAAAACCAGGAAATCACCTTGACCAATCGTCATGCTTATGTTTTTCAGAACATATTCCGGCCGCCCCTTATATTTGAAAAAAAGGTCTTTCACTTCAAGAACCGGGATTGATTTTTTTGGTACTTCTTGCAGCATTGCGGAATAAGCCATGTCATCAAATTCAAACGATTGCCCTATTCGCGCCTTAACATCTGAAAATGCAATCGGAGCGTTGCTCGGAAAAACTTTATATATTCCGGGAACGTCCAGGCCGGCTTTTTCAAGCAAATCCCTGTTGCAAACCACGCCGGAACCGCCGTCATGCAGGACGGCGCCTTCATGCAAAACGACGACCCTGTTAAAATGCCGATAATAATCGAGAGACTGGTCAAAAAGTACCAGGGCCCCGCCGAATAAATCGGAGCCTAAAAAGTCGGCTACATGCTTTTGCGATTCCGGCTCGATGTCGGTAAAAGGCTCGTCCAGAATAAGGACCGCGGGGTTTACGGTCAAAAGACAGAAAAGCGCTATTTTCTGCTTTTCACCGCCTGAAAGTTCATTGATGTCCCGCCCGAGTAAATCCGTTATATTGAACCGCCGGGCGATTTTCATGGCTTCAGCCTCGGCTTGATGGTAATCGGCGCCCAGGTTCATGATGTAAAACAGCATTTCTTCCTTGACCGATGAACAAACGAGCTGGGCCTCGAAATCCTGGAACAGAATGGATATTTTCCTGACGATTTCCTTGCGTGAATACGTTCTGATTTCTTTCCCCTCGAAAAAATATAAACCGTCCATGATGCCGCGTTCGACGCCCGTCGCAAGGCCGCCGAGCACCTTGGAAAGCGTGGATTTTCCCGCGCCATTTTTTCCGACGATCAGGACTTTTTCGCCCGGTTTGATAGAGAGATTGATGTTCTTCAATATTTGGGGGGAATTAAGTTGATATTTGAAAAAAAGGTTTTTTAGGGCAATCATTTTTGGGAACTGTGCTTGATTTAGGACCGTTAAACTCTGCAGGCGACGCAATCGGCATCGATTGCGGGTTTAACGTTTAAAATCGAAATGGTCTCTTTGTGGGTAACGGTCATGTTTACCTGGGGTTGCATTCTTGCCTTCGAATATCGGGCAACGATTCCGGAGGCCCTTTGAACATCATCCGAAGAACAGGTCCCGCGTAAAATCCCCAAGGGCCCCAAAACATCGGTCATTATAAAAAAATGATCGTCCGGCTGCACTAATTTTTCCAGCGCGATGTTTTCGGCGTCGGTGCGTGCAACAATAAGCCGTGCGCTTGGGCCAAACCTGAAATGACGGCCATAGGCTATAAGTCTGAAATCGGAAAGCGAAAATTCGTGATTATACTGTTGTAAATCTACAAAACGTTTAGCCGTGTCCGTATGCGTGAGCAGGCAGCCGCCCGCGGGCATTGTAATTTCAAGACCATGCCGTGTCGCATAAGCTATCTGGTCTTTTCTTCCCCTGCCCCGCCATGCTAAAAGCGATTCACGCCGCACCCAGCCTTTTTCTTCGGGAATTGTCGGGTTCAGGAGTTTTGCCGAGAGCGGCCTCAGTAAAAGGCCGCGCAATCCCGATCTTTTTTCGATGGCATTAAGGCTGTTTTTATGCTGCGACATCGGCCGCTGGCCCAGCACCTCTCCGGTAGCGATGAATGAAGCGCCTTCCCGTTCCATGATGACTGCTGCCTTCCTGAGCCTGTGTATCCTGCAATCGATGCACGGGTTCACGTTTTTCCCGTACCCGAAATGCGGGTCCTTGAACATGGCCATGTAGTCTTCGCCCTCTTCTTCGATCCTGAGCGGCACGGAAAGCCGAAGGGCTTTCTCTTTTATTTCGTCGTGGAAATTTTCCACAGCCGAGTAAAAGGGAAGCACGAAATGGAGCGCCAGAACATCAAGCCCCATGCTTTTGCATAAGTGAACGGTAATGGTGCTGTCAAGGCCGCCGGAAAACATGACAATGCATTTGATCATATCGTGTAAAATACATTGTTTCGATTTGATAGTTCTCCATAGAGTGAGGATAAAAGGGTGAGTTGGGGGTGCACGAAATAATTAACTTTTGTAAAGCAGACCGGTCTTTTCTATCCGCTTATACAATAATTTCATGAGTATCGGGCCAAGAATTCCGGCCATGAGCGAATTATTGACAAACACAACGATGAAAATGACCTTATACGGCGCGAGCTTGAACACCCAAACCCCGAAACTCACGATAATCGCGCAGATCAGACTCGCGAAAATCGAGATGAGCACGAAAGCCGTGACTTGCTTAAAATTCATGACGACTTCATGCTTGACAAAACTTCGCCACAATAAGAAAGCCATATACGAAAAAAGGAAATTCGCGATAAAACCAAAAATGCTTACGGGCGAAAGCATGCCGAAAAAATCGGCGATGAGATTGCCGATCGCCGCTCCCCAGGCAGCTGCCGGGCCGAACAGTACGCCGAAGAGTACCGGAATGACGCTGGCCGGCCGAAGCTCGGTCAGTCCGGGTATTATCTGGATAGGCTTAAACGGGATGAGCGTGCCCGCATACACCGCGGCGGTTATCGCCACGATCACGATCTGTTTCGTTTTC
This sequence comes from Chitinivibrionales bacterium, assembly GCA_049684795.1. GTDB lineage: Bacteria > Fibrobacterota > Chitinivibrionia > Chitinivibrionales > FEN-1185 > JBAVGL01. The sequence goes on from JBAVGL010000144.1 coordinate 13,441, forward strand.
GACCACACGGAAAAAAGTTCATGCATTAAATAAAAATATTATGTGCTGAGAGCATTAATACAGGGGAAAACCGAAGATGTTATTGATCTACGGAAACAAAGGGGAGTATTATATCCAACTTAATCATGAAAAACGTTTTATATTACATAGCTATGAGAACGGTGTCCGTTTTAAATTACAAAGGCGGCGTGGGCAAGACCACGCTTTCCGCCTGCACCGGACAGGCCTTGGCTTTAACGGGGTTCCGTGTCCTCACGATTGACAACGACCCCCAGCACAACCTGTCGTATATGCTCGGGGCGACCATCGACAAGCCCACCATACGGGACGTCTACCAGGCGCCTTCAATCGGCACGGCAGGGCGTATTTTCCTGGAATCCACGAGAAAAACCTCGGTGGCAAATCTGAGCGTCATCCCCTCATCGCACGAGCTTGCGGTTTGGGACATTAAAGACCCGTATCTGCTGCAAAAATGTTTCGCCTATTTAAAGCTGGAGCAGATGTACGATTATGTCATTATCGACAACAGCCCGGGCATGGACATCATCCAGGAATCCGCGATCCATGCGTCGGGAGAGATATTCGTGCCCACTGAACTGTCGCAGTTCGCCCTCAACGGGATACACGATATGCAGGAAATGCTCGCGCGGCGGTTTAAAAGCGAATGTCCGATAACCAAAATCATACCGAATTTTTACCGGAACATAAAAGCGCATGACGCGTTTCTTCTCACGCTCCGCGAGGACTTTCCCGGGAAAGTGACCGAGACGGCGATCCCCTTCGACAGCGTGTTCGACACCCTTTCAAAGGAAGGAAAAATCCTCTTCATCCACCGGTTAAGTTCGAAGGCGGCCGCGTATTATCTCAAGCTCATGCACGAGCTGTTTGATCTTGGGGAAGAAGAGACATGGTCGAAGGTTGTTGACAAAAGAAACAAACAACTGGGAAACGAAGCCAGGGGAAGGCTCGTCAAGATGCGGCGCGAGAGTAAAAAGGACCTTCTTTTGCGCGAAAAGGAGGCGGCCGGACCCGCGGCGGACCCTGTAGCGGAAAAACAAGGACTTGATGGATTTCCGGCGGATGACGCGGATGACAAGGCATATGACGGGCGCGACTGATGGCGGCCCCTGAGAGCTAAAACTGCT
>JBAVGL010000145.1:0-3520 GCA_049684795.1 Chitinivibrionales bacterium
GCTCTGGCGAAGACGAGTTCGATCATGAAAGGCAAGAAGCAGAATGAGATCATCGACAAGAGCCAGCAGGAACAGAAGAAGATCGACAACCAGATCGAGGAACTCCAGAAAAAATTAAAAGAAGAAAATAAAAAATGAACGATAAATAAAGAATTCTCTCCTAATAACTAGAAATTGTGATTAAATTATATATGCAACCAGCCCTGACGAGATGATTTAAGCTTACGGATTCTTATCCATCTTGCGGGTTGGAAGAAAAGAACAAAATAAATATCACATGGAAAAGCCAGAGAGGTTGGGAATCATGAAGTTCAGTGGAAATTTTTGGTTGCATGCAGTAGTGCTGTTGGCATGTTCTATAATGGTTTTCCCTAACGCGGGGTATGCGTCTGATAACGATGACAAGGAAAAACTCCGGAAGCAAATTGAAGAATTGCAACAGAAAAAGGAAGACCTGAAAAAGAAGACCGAAGATAATATCCAGCAGAAAAAACCCGAAGGCAAAAGCCTTGAGGAAATCGTTGCACGGTATGAAAATCTTCAGGGCACTTTATGCACGAAAAAAGGTGACCGGTGCGCGGACGTGCTGTATACATTGGCTTCTCTCTACTACGATCAGGCCCGTGATGCCTATATCAAGGCGCGCGCGGATTATGAAAAAGCCATGGACGCCTACGATAAAAATCCGCGAGGCAAGGCGCCGATAAATCCGATACCGAATTATTCCAAAGCAGCGCAAATGTACAGGAGACTTATAAGGGAATATTCGGATTTTAAAAGTTCCTATGAGGCTTATTATCAGTTGGGGACGATTTATCTGGTCGGCGGCGATATCGACAGCGCCAAATGGGCGCTTAACGAGGTGGTTACCAAAGCGCCGAACAGTCCCCGCGCTTCGGCGGCGCATTTCAGGCTTGCTGATTTTTATTACATGGACCATGATTTCCCGAGGGCGCTGAAGCACCTGGAACAATGCAAGGGAGAAGGACTGACGCCGGACAATCTGGGGATGGTGCAATACCGTAAAGGGGAAATAAACTATAATCTCGGGGACTTCGACAAAGCGGTCGAGTTGTTCTTCGAATACGTTGAAAAATGCGACGCGGCCGAATTCCCGAAGAAGGAATTTTATCAAGAGGCCCAGGAATATATGGCCATCGCATTTTCAGATATGGCCCACGGTTCCGACGAAGCCATCAAGTTCTTTAAAAAAACCGGCGGAAGGCCCTATGAAGATTATGTGCTCTATACCATCGGTATGAAAAACAGGATCCACGGGCAAACCGACGATGCGATCGTGGCTCTACAGGCAGCGTTGAAAAAATTTCCATATTATAAAGATGCGCCGATAGCCCAGCAGATGCTGGTGGAATGTTTCGTCATTAAAAAAGATTATGTCAAGGCGAATGACGCGCGGGAGAAACTGGTAGACACCTATTGGCCGGGAAGTGAATGGTATTCAAAGAATTCAAGCCAAAAGGTTGTTATCGACCAATCACGGGACGAAGTCCGAAAAGCACTGGCGGCCATACCATTGTATTATCACGCACTGGCGCAAAAATCCAAGGACAAGGCCCTTTACGAAAAAGCATTAAACCGATATGTTGAATTTTCGCAGAAATTTCCCGAAGATAAGTGGCATAATTACGAGTTTTCCTATTACATGGGCGAAATATACAATACCCTGGGTGATTTCGACAAGGCCGCGCAATTTTATGATAATGTTTCATCTGCCGATTTGTCAACATTCGGCCCGTATAAACCCGAAATAGACACTCTGGGAATGGACCAGGCGGAGATTGAAAAAGAGAAAAAAGAGGAAAAAACAGGCCCCATAACCATTTCGCAGGAAGACGCGGGATATAATGCAGTGGTGGCTTTAATGAATGCCCGTAAAAAGGCCCTTGCCAGCGGCGGGATCAGCGATGACCAGTCGATTAACCTTCCCGAAACGAAAAGGGTGCTTGATTATATCCATAAATACCAGTCCAGGTTCCCCAAGGGCACCAACACCGCGGACCTTACCTTCAGGGGTGCGGACCTATACTACAGCGCAAAAATGTACACCGACGCCGGCCGGGAATATAAAATTCTCATCGACACCTATCCTGAGTCGAAGGACGCTCCCAAGGCCATGCGTATGATCGCCAATTGTTACGTTAATACCGGCGAATTCGACCTTGCGCTTGCAAAATATAAGGAAATCCTGAAAAAGACCGCGCAAAACGCCCCGGAATATCTCGAGCTCATCGATCTTGCGGCCGGAGCGGTCTTTAAAAAAGCGGAGGCCATGAAAAAAGCGAACAACGTGCTGGGCGCCGCCGATATTTTCAAGTCGATTGCCGGCGAATTCCCCCAAAGTAAAGTTGCGGACCGCGGATGGTTTGAGGCGGCCGTGTGTTATGAGGCCACCGGAAATTATGACCAGGCCGCCGCCACATTCGAGGAACTTTCCAAGAAATTTCCGCAATCAACGTTGCGCGAAAACGCCTTCATCAGGGCGGCTGACGGTTTTAAGAAAATAGAGAAATGGGACAAGGCCGCGATAGTCTATCAGGCCGCTGCCCTCGCAATCACAAAGCCCGATTATGCGATTCCCAGCCTATCGTACGCGGCTGAAGCGTACCAAAAAGTAAACGACTTTGAAAATGCCGGGAAAATGTTTGAAATGGTTTTTGAGCGGTATTCAAAGGACCCCAAAACGCCCCAGGCCCTCTATAATGCGGGATTGATTTATGAAAAAGGAAAGGCGTACGAAAAGGCCTTGCACGCATATTCGGCCCTTGCTCAGAATTTCCCTCAGTCCGAGTTTGCGGCGGAAGCATACTTTTCAATCGGGCTGTGCTATGAAAAAATGGGAAAGAACGTGGAAATGGCGGGCGCGTTTTCTGATTTTGCCAGAAAATATGAAAATGATAAGTATAAACAGGTTGAAGCCTTGGTAAAGGCCGGAGATGCGTATTTCAACTTGAATGATTTGAAAGAAGCGCAAAAAGATTATGACCTTGCGATTGCCGTATATGAAAAATTTAAAGGCAAGACCGATATTGACGTGGCGCTCGTTGCGAAAGCTTATTATATGGAAGGGGAGATACTGTATAAGGCCTTTTCCAATATCAGCCTTCTTGGAAATGTAAAACAGGTCAAGGAAAACCTCCAGGCCAAGGAAAAGGCATTAAAAGATGCGGCAGGACCCTATGCAAAAGCCATTGAAGTGGGCGTGGAGGAATGGACTGTCCGTTCGACGTATAAAATCGGGCTGAGCTTTGTTGACTTTGCGGACGCAATCGAAAACCAGTCGATCGAGGGTTCAACGGAACAGAAAATGGCCGCAAAGATAAAGATACTCATGAGTCTTGATAAATATTATACCGGCGCGATGAAGTATTTCCAGAAAAATATTGAATGGGCCTACGACCAGAATATTTCCGGTGAGTACGTGACTAAATCGATGGATATGTTCATGAAGATGCTTTTTCTAAGGGCCAATTCAATTGAAAAAGTGGGCGTTATTCTCAAG
>JBAVGL010000146.1:0-3478 GCA_049684795.1 Chitinivibrionales bacterium
TCGTTCATACCTATCCCTTATAAAGTATTCTTCATCGGCAAAAACAGGGAAATCTTGACAGAATCCTGATCAGTGTTTTGTTTCAATTTTTGATCGCGTGACCCAGACATCACTGTAGCCCATTTCCTTTAATTTGGCCATTGCATTATCCGCATCGCTTCTCTTGATAAAGTCACCGACAAGCAGTTTATAATAAGGAGCGGTATAGACGATATACAATGGGTATTTAACTTTTAGTTCCAGCTGTTTCTGTTCAGAGCGCACCCGTTCAATTTGACTCGATGCAAAACATTGTATCCTGTATCCTTCGGTGGCGGCGTCTTCTTTCATGTCCTTCTGACCGACGACAGAGGCGCTTTCGGTCGTTATGGGAACAAAATCCTTATCATTCAAAGAAAATTCACTCCCGCGATTGAGCGTGTCCAGAAATGTCGCAGGCGTCTCACCGCCTCCCTTCTCGTTTATCGCAACGGAAAACGATTTTTTATCCGATAGCTCCTCCTTGTCTTTCGGCCGGTTGGACATCGCATGATTTAAGCTTGTGCACGTTAGCAGGAACGCAATCCAAAATAAAATGCCCGTGTATTTCATAATCAGCCTTTCCAATCTCAACAGGACGCTCGCGGAAGTGAGCTCACGACGACGCCTGCGCTATCGCTTCCTGCCTGCGCTATCGCTTCGGTAGGCAGGCGGTAGGCAGGCGGCTTCGCTCAGGGAATTATTGTAGTTGCTATTAAATAATAAATTCCTTTTGCTCCTGAGTCAAGTACTCTCGCGCATTTGAGAAAAATATCCTTCGAACACCTTGAAAAACATCGGTTCTGAGTATATCATTTAGAGTGTCTATCGGAATTATTTACGTTTTTACGTAGATAATTCCGATTTAGAGACTCTTATCCACTCTGTGGGTTTAAATATAAAGTGTTTATTTTCATTTTTTCAGAAAGTAATTTTATCTCATCATGGTTTCAATGCATGAATTGCTCAAACAGATGCTGGACATGCGGGCATCCGACCTCCATCTGACGGCCGGTTCGGCCCCGCTGTTCCGAATCGACGGCAAGCTGGGGCCCGTAGGGGTTGAAAAGCTTGCCCCCGACCAGGTGCTTAAATTGGCATACAGTGTCATGAATGAACAGCAGCGCAAGGTCTTTGAGCAGAAAAAAGAGGTCGATTTCTCCTTCGGCGTGCAAAACCTTTCGCGTTTCAGGGCGAATGTGTTCCTGCAAAGGGGCTGCGCCGCATGCGCATTTCGGCAGATCCCTTACGTCATCAGCAAACTTGAAGACCTCGGCCTGCCGCCGATTGTCTCAAAATTAACGGAAAAACCCAACGGTCTGGTCCTCGTCACCGGCCCGACTGGAAGCGGAAAGAGCACGACCCTTGCCGCGATGGTTGACAAAATAAATAATGAACGCGAAGGCCATATACTCACGATCGAAGACCCTATCGAGTTCGTGCACCAGAACCGGAAATGCATGATTAATCAACGGGAAGTGCATCAGGACACCGAAAGCTTTGCCAGCGCCTTGCGCGTAGCGCTCAGACAGGACCCCGATGTGGTGCTGGTAGGGGAAATGCGCGACCTCGAGACGATTTCGGCCGCCCTTTCGATCGCGGAAACGGGACATTTGACACTCGCGACCCTGCATACGAATTCGGCCGCGAAATCGGTCAACCGGATCATCGACGTTTTCCCGTCCGATCAAAAAGCGACCATCCGCGCACAGCTTTCAATGGTGCTCGAAGGCGTCGTCAGTCAGACCCTTGTTCCGCGTATAGGGGGCGGCCGGGTCATGGCCTGCGAAGTAATGATCGCCACGACCGCGGTCCGATCGCTTATCCGGGACGATAAGGTCCATCAATTGCAAGGGATCATAGAAATCGGACAAAAATACGGCATGCAAAACATGAACGCGGAATTGGCCAAATTGTTCCAGAAGGGCCAGATATCCATGAAAGACGCCTTGGGACGAAGTCCGGACCCGGATTCGCTGCAAAAGCTGTTAGGTTAGGTTCTGCAGGCGAATTATATACGCCTTGAGCGTAGATAATTACCCGTACAGAACCTTATCCGCCTTCAGGCGGGTTAGTCAGGAGCCGACAATATGCCGAAATATATTTACGTAGGGGTTACCTCATCGGGCAAACAGGCCAAAGGCGAGATTGAGGCAAATTCCAAGGCCGAGGCAATCAGTCTGCTGAGGAAAAACAAGACACGCATTGTCACCATCCGGGTCAAACCTCTCCAGATCAACCTTAATTTCACTATTGGTTCAGGAATAAAACTCCAGGAAATCAGCAGATTTACGCGGCAACTGGCCGCAATGACCTCGGCGGGACTTCCCCTTGTCCAGTGCCTCGATATTCTGGCCTCACAGACCGAAAATAAAATTCTTGCCCGCGCCGTCCAGCAGATATCCGGCGACATCCAGGTTGGAAGTACCCTGGCCGACGCGTTGGGAAAACACAAAAAGATCTTCAACCAGCTTTTCTGCAACATGGTTGCGGCCGGTGAAGCTTCCGGAAATCTTGACGGTGTGCTTTTACGTCTCGCCGAATACCAGGAAAAAGCCGAAGGATTGCGCCGGAAAATAAAATCGGCCATGACCTATCCCGTCATTGTGGGCATAATCGCGATTTTGGTTGGAGTAGTCATGCTTACCGTTATCGTTCCCCAGTTCGCGAAAATGTTTTCCGATCTTGGAGGAGAGCTCCCGCTTCCAACGCTCATCATAATGGGTATTTCTAAATTCATGCAGCGCTATATTTTGATTATGCTGGCCATAGCCACGGGCGGAATTATAGCATTGGTCCGATATAACAAAACAGAAAAAGGCAAATTCAATATTGATAGAATAAAACTAAAGCTGCCCATTTTTGGAGATCTGGAACGGAAAAGCGCCATAAGCCGTTTTTCGCAAACCCTTTCCACGCTTCTTACGAGCGGAGTAACCATTCTGGACGCCCTGTCGATTACCGCAAAAACATCCGGAAATAAGGTCATTGAAAAAGGACTGCTTAAAACCCTGGAGAAAATCAGCGGCGGTTTGACGATCGCGGAACCGCTCAAAGAAACCGGCGTGTTCCCGCCCATGGTAATCCAAATGGTTTCCGTCGGAGAAAAAACCGGCGATTTGGCCGATATGTTGACGAAAATATCGGAATTCTACAAAGAGGAAGTGGATGCGGCCGTCGATGCGCTGACTTCCGTTATTGAACCTATAATGATTTTATTTCTTGGCGGCTTCGTCGGAGGACTGCTTGTTGCGATGTATCTGCCGATTTTCAATATGATGGGAGTAATCAAGTGATTATTATATGGCAAAGTTATTTATCTTATTGTATTATAAGATGATAGAGCAATATGCGAAATAATTAATGGTTTTCTTCATTTGCAATTTTTCATTTATTGTAATTACTCACGTTCCAGAGTCAATAAAACATTTTTTGTGACCAAGGGATCGAAGCACTTTAC
>JBAVGL010000147.1:0-1569 GCA_049684795.1 Chitinivibrionales bacterium
TTGTAACAGTTTGATTTATATATATGTTGTAGGTTAATTTATGGCTGCTGTTTTAAAAAAAAATAATGAAAAACATGTCTGGCAATCTGGTTCATTTTTTTTCTTCTGAAGAAAAAAAATGTGTTCAATAGACTGCCGCATTCTGGCAAGGCTGTCCCATCCCTTCTATTCGTCGTGTTATTCAAAGGTCCGCTTTTGAGATTTCGGTGATGAATTGGTTCTGTGCAGTAAGAAGGGGTGGTAAATATTTTAGATGACATCAGATGTCATTTATAGTATCATTACCTAAATATGCCAGGGAATAAATCTCACACACAAGTCCATCGGATTTTAACGATTTTTAAAATTTTGCTTACGGAAAGCTGTCCCATCTCATTACAGGAATTAAAAGAAAAATTGTCCTTGTATGGAATCAAACCAAATAGTCGAGGCCAAAACTACCGGAACATACAAAGAGATGTTTTTTATTTACGAAAGATCGGCTTTGAGATAAAAACTAAAAGGCATTTTGGGTATTATTTAGTGGCACCATCAAATAAAACGTTGTTCGATGAAAAAATAAGAATAGCCGAAAATATTGAAGAGAAAATTGCCGCTCCGCTTGAGGTGCTAAAGCCTGAAACAATTTTAAATACCGTTCTACAGGGAGATTGTTTATCAATAATTCCGTCAATGCCAGATGACTTTTTGGATTTAGTGGTTTGCTCGCCCCCCTATAATTTTGGAATAACCTATGATATTTACAACGATCAAAAATATCATTCCGAATACATCAAATGGCTTGAGAAAATTTTTGGGGAAATAATCCCCAAATTAAAAAATGGGGGGCGGGTTTGTATTAATGTTGCTGATTCACGAAATGGTAGAATCCATACTCATGTTGATATTGAGGAATTTATGACCCACAATTTAGGTTATTTGCCGCTTGCAAAAATTATATGGGATAAGGGATCCGTATCAAATAGATTTTCATGGGGGAGCTTTCAAAGTCCGAAATCTCCTTCATTGCCCGTTCCCTATGAATACATTCTAGTATATGCAAAAAATTCATTAACCCTCACCGGGGATGGAATATCCGATCTTACAAAGGAGGAATTCATCGATTGGTCTCTTGCTTTATGGAAATTTCCTAACTTAGCCCATCATAAAACTTCAAGCCAATTAAACGGAAATCATCATCCCTCACCATATCCAGAAGAGCTTGCAACAAGGCTAATCAAATTGTTTACGTGGATTGGAGCTACTGTTCTTGACCCTTTTTCAGGTTCTGGTACGACACTTGTGGCATGTAAAAAATTGAATCGAAATTTTGTCGGAATCGAAATTTCGAAGGAATATTGCAACTCTTCAAGGATTCGACTTCAAAATATCCACAAGTAATCTGGATTAAATAATCTATTCTTCAAGTCGAGACGTAGGGGCTTAATACCGCAGATGGCTCAATATTATTATCATGGTTCTCGCACGAGACTATCATGAACCACCATCCTTGGTCGACCCCTCCCCTTAAGTTTTTTTTGCCTCACAGGCCATAATTCTCCTCTGAGTCGCTTAACGCATATATTCCGA
>JBAVGL010000148.1:0-3321 GCA_049684795.1 Chitinivibrionales bacterium
CAGGGCAACTTACAGACGACCGGTCAGATAACCGACCTTGCTCTGGAAGGCAATTCCTATTTTGCTTACAGCAACGGGAAGGCCACCTATTACAGCAGAAACGGCGGTCTGCAGTTCGATTCCACCGGCAAGGTAGTATGTCCCACAAACGGTTATGCCTTGCAGGGCATGATGGCCAATTCGGAGGGAACGTACCCCGTGGGCGCCACGATTGGCGATATTACGGTGCCCTTCGGCCAGAAAGCCCCTGCCAATCCCACCACGGAAGTGACGTACGGCTGCAACCTCGATTCCGATTCCGAAGGCCTTGGAACGGTCACGCATAGCAACAGGTTTTTAGCGTCGGCGGGGGCCGCCAACGCCGGCGCCATCCCCAATCCCGACCCCACGCTTACGTCCTTGTATGACGCAAACGGCAACAGCCTTGGCATCATGCCCAACGACGTGCTGACCATCAGCGCGACCGACTCAACGGGCGTTGCGCACACCACGACGCTTACCGTTGGCGGCGCGACCGACACGTTGAGCTCCCTGGTAACCGCGATTCAGGGCATTGTCCAGGGGCCCGGGTTCAGCATCCAGAACACTGTCACCCAAAACGCCGACGGGAGCATTAACGTCAACACGTCGGGTGGCGCGGTTGTCAATGATCTCCGGGTAACGAGCTCGCGGCCGGGGTCCAACTCATACGTGGAAAACGCGTTTTCATGGGGGCCAACCATTCCGATGGCCGATGCGGCGGGCGTCGATTCCGGAAAACTGCTCAGGCCGGCCGAGGCCACCGACCCGATGGCCAACGTGATGGATTCCTCGGGCAATACGCTGGGATTGGAGAACGGCGACACCATAAGCCTCAACGGCCAGGTTGGGGGCAAAACCATACCAACGGGAACGGTCGTTTATTCGGCGGCAAATACCACGATGCAGAATCTGCTTGACGCCATTCAACAGGCCTTCAACCTTCCGCAGACCGACGGCACTCCCCAGAACAATTTGTCCGTGAGCATGAACAATCCCGACACTGCCGACGACAATATTCCCGACGGTTCGATCGCTATCCGCGGCCAGAAGGAAACGGCCTTTTCTCTTCAGAACATCTCGATTTCGGCGAACAATGCAAACCAGAACGCCACCGCCCCGACGGTATTTAACGCGAACATGGCGACCACCGATATCCAGGCCGCGCGCGATACCGGGCAGCATTCAACGTCGATCGTCGTCTATGACGAGTCCGGCGACGCCCACACGATGACTACCACGTTTACGAATTCGGGGACGCCTGGAGTTTGGCTCTGGCAGATCACGACTGAAGGCGGCGAAAAGATCCTCGGCGGAAACACCGGCAAAATAACCTTCGGCCAGGACGGCTCACCTTCTTCGTTTACATTCGACGACGGCTCAAGCCAGTTTTCCTTTGATCCGATGAACGGGTCCAACGTTGTCAAGGTGGATTTAAACGTCGGTTCGCCCGGCTCGTTCACCGGCATCACGCAGTTCAGGTCGGACACGACCACCGCGGCCCGGAGCCAGGACGGCTATCCGATGGGCAAGCTCCAGTCGATCAGCGTCAACGAATCCGGCAATATAGCGGGACTTTACACCAACGGAGTTTCAAAGTCGATAGCGCAGATTTATGTCGCCGATTTCAATAATCCGGCTGGCCTGATGAAGGAAGACAACAGCATGCTGTCGGTGTCGGCGAATTCGGGGCAGGCGGTCATGCAGATTCCAGGGGTCGGCACGCCTACAACGATAAAACCCGGAGCGCTGGAAATGTCGAACGTGGATCTGGCGACGGAATTTACCAATATGATGACCACGCAACGCGCTTACCAGGCGGATGCGCGCATCATCACCACGAGCGATACGTTGCTTAACGAACTGGTTCAGTTGGTTAGGTAAGCGGTTCTTATGATTAAAGTTGCCTTTACATGTTCTCGCTCGAAAAAAAACGAGAACATGTAAAGACGGTCAGGACATCTTGTTATTTGTAAATAATTTAAGTATTGACCTTTTCAGACCCTTATGATACAGTAGGTATAACATCAGGTCGCGCAAGGGGTTATAATGATAGTTCTGCATCGCTTAAACAAAGAAGAATTTGTCCTTAACGCCGATTTTATTGAAACACTGGAGGCGACTCCCGATACGGTGATTACCCTTACCAACGGAAAAAAACTTATGGTGAAAAATTCCGTGGAAGACATTGTAAAGCAAGTGATTACCTATAAGCAACAGTGCAATCAAACTATACAAGTGGTAAATAAGGAAAAAGAAGATTAACATGCTAAAATGTGCACTGGCGACCGACATTTTTGAAAGGACTGCGCAATGAACGAGAAAGAGAAAGGAAAAGAAAAAGAGAAGGAAAAGAGGGCCGATGATGCTCCGGAAAAGAAACCGCCCGTATCGCTTAACAAATCAAAAATTGTTTTCTTTGGGATAATTGCCGCCGCCATTGTTTTTAACGTCATAATCGCCTTTGTGCTCATCCAGGCGACCAAACCGAAGAACGCCACGGAAAAAGAGGCCCAGGCAAAGGCGGACTCTCTCCAGCAGGGCGAGAAAATGCATACTGAGATCGGCGAAATCGGCGACCCCATTGATGCGATTGTCAATGTCGCGGGGACCGACGGGGAGCGGTTGCTTAAGGTTGTCGTCAGGCTGGAATTTCCGAGCGGAAAAGGCGAAGAGTTTGCGAAGGAAATGAAAAAGATTTCGCCGCGGGTCAAAAATCTGTTGATTGATTTAGTGTCCGAAATGTCCCTGGTGGAGCTCAACGAGCCTGCGGCAAAAGATAAAATCCGCACCAGTTTATTGCGCAAAATCAATAACACGATGCCTAAGGTTGAAGTGCTCGACGTTCTGCTGGACCAATTCATTATCCAATGATGCAACGAATAGCGCCGGCCTGAAATAGGCGGTCGCAGGTTGAATGGAAAAAAGAGGGGAACGACAGTGAGCGATATTTTATCACAAGAAGAAGTAGATGCGCTGCTTTCCGCGGTTTCGGCAGGCGGTGATTCGGAAACGGCCACGAGCACGGCCATAGATCCCGGCGCCGCGCCGTTGGACGCCGAAAAATCCCTGTCGCTGTACGATTTCAGGAGGCCGGATCGCGTCTCCAAAGACCAGATGCGCACTTTGCAGAACCTTCACGAAGGGTATGCGCGGCAGTTTTCCACCACGCTTACCAATTTTTTACGCACCTTTGTGGAGATTGAACTGGTAAGCGTCGACCAGCTTACCTATTCGGAATTCGTGATGTCGATTTCAAACCCAAGCTGCATCTACGTTTTTAAAATGGAGCCTCTTGAGGGG
>JBAVGL010000149.1:0-12508 GCA_049684795.1 Chitinivibrionales bacterium
GAATATCATAAATCATTATGAAATGGCCCCAGCGAATCCTTAAAAGGACCTTCGATGCGGTTTTTGCCTTCGGAGGATGCGTTGTTCTTCTGGCCCCAACGTTTATCATTGCCTGTTTAATAAAAGCATCTTCCCGTGGACCTGTTTTTTTCTCCCAGCAAAGGGTCGGACAAAACGGCAAGCCGTTTACCCTGATTAAATTCCGCACGATGCGCGTGGGCGCCGATACGTTCGGGCCGATAACCACGGTATCGGATGAGCGTATTACCGGGATCGGCGGGATTTTACGCAAATATAAACTCGATGAACTCCCCCAACTCTGGAATGTGCTCACGGGCACAATGTCCTTCGTCGGGCCCCGTCCCGACGTGGCGGGCTATGCGGACAGGCTTGCGGGTGAAAACAAAAAAATCCTGGAACTCAAACCCGGCATAACCGGGCCGGCTTCGCTCTATTTTCGCGATGAAGAGCGCATCCTTGCCAAAGTAGAAAACCCCAGGGAGTATAACGATACCATACTCTGGCCGAAGAAAGTGGAACTTAATCTGGATTATTACAAAAACCGGGGATTTTGGAAAGACATGGGATATATTATTATCACTGTTCTGCCCCCTTTTGACCGTGTATTCAAGCTGCTGCCGCCGGAACAAAAGCGACCGGGCGCAGTCGACAACGGCTGACTCCATAAAATTGTGGATTGTCGAACCCCAAGTATTGTACACTTTAATGATCCACCTCCTTATGAATAACAAACGCATCTATCTTTCCCCTCCCCATATGAGCGGCGAGGAATTGGATTTTATTCACGAAGCGTTCGGTTCGAACTGGATAGCGCCGGTCGGGCCTCATGTCGACGCATTTGAAAAGGAATTCTGCCAAGCAACCGGCGCCGCGCATGCCGCGGCCGTCAGTTCCGGCACTGCGGCCCTCCACCTTGCCATGATCATCGCGGGGGTGCATGGCGGCGATGAGGTCGCGTGTTCGACCTTTACTTTCGCGGGAAGCGCCTTCCCCATCGTTTACCTGGGCGCGACGCCCGTTTTTATCGACTGCGAAGAACGCTCGTGGAACATGGACCCGCGGCTTTTGGAGGACGCGATAAAAAACAGGGCGCAAAAGGGGAAAAAAATAAAAGCCGCGATCGTCGTCCACCTGTATGGCCAGAGCGCGGACCTCGATCCGATCATGGACATATGCCGCCGTTACGACATCATCCTTATCGAAGACGCCGCGGAATCTCTCGGCGCTACCTACAAAGGGAAATGCACCGGCGCTATGGCGCCCATCGGCGTTTTTTCGTTCAACGGCAACAAGATCGTGACGACGTCGGGCGGCGGCATGATAGTATCCGCCAACAAAGAAATCGCGGAGAAGGCGCGATTTCTGGCCACGCAGGCGCGCGACCCGGCGCCGCATTACGAACATTCCATCATCGGTTACAATTATCGCCTGAGCAATGTTCTCGCGGGAATCGGCCGGGCCCAGTTGCACGTTTTACAAGAAAGAATCCGCAAAAAAAGGGACATTTTCTCCCGGTATTTTCTTGATCTGTCGGGAATCCCCGGTTTCGCGTTCATGCCTGAAGCGGAGTACGGGATTTCAAACAGATGGCTCACCTGTTTGACGATAGATCCGGACAGGTCCGGATGTACCGCGGAGGAAATAAGGCGCGCCCTTGAGGCGGAAAATATCGAGAGCAGGCCGTTATGGAAGCCCATGCACGCGCAGCCGGTTTTTTCCGGCGCCCCCGCATATATCAACGGCGTCTCGGAAAGGCTTTTCAGAAACGGCCTGTGCCTGCCTTCCGGAACGAACATGAATGAAAACGACCTGTCGGCCGTTATTGATTGTATCATGAAAGCGTCCCATGCAAAAGCTTGAAAAGCGAATAAATATACCCGTCCCGTTTCCCAATCAGGTCATTAAATACCGGCTTGGCGTCATCATCCTGATGCACGCCGTTTTTGCCGTTGCGTCATTGCTCATGGCGTTTCTGCTGCGCTTCGATTTCTCGTTGGGGTGGTCTCCGTATCCGAAATACTTTTTTCAAAGCGCGCCGATCAACGTATTCACCTTTCTCGTCGCCTCCGCGATGTTCAGGTTATATCAGGGGATCTGGCGTTATGTGAGCGTCGACGACCTGAAGGACATCGTACAGGCCTCCGCGCTGTCTTCCCTGTTTTTCGTCATGATCATTCTGTTCAGCGGAAGATTCACGTGGTATCCGCGGTCGATTTTCGTCATGAATTTCGTGCTGCTCGTGATTTTCACCGGCGGCACCCGTTTCGCCATACGCATCTTCCGCGAATCCTTTTCGCCGCAAAGCGATACCGCGCGCAACGTGCTTATCATCGGCGCCGGAACGGCGGGAAACGAGATAGCGAAGGTGCTCAAGTCGTCAAAAAACAAGGAATATATACCGGTCGGATTCATCGACAAGGACAAAGGGATGCACGGGCAGCGCATGCAGGGCCTCAGGGTGCTCGGCGATATTTCCGCCATAAAGATGCACATCAAGAAGCACCGCGTCCATGAGGTGTTCATCGCGATCCCCGAAGCCACCAATAAAATGGTGAACGACATCATCGAGGCTTCTAAAATCCCCGAATGGGACGTTAAATTCAAGATCGTGCCGTCGATACTCGACATCATGAGCGGAAAGCTGAGCATCAACCAGATCCGCGACGTATCGATCGACGACCTGCTCTCGCGCCCAAACATCACCCTCGACGACACGCACGTGCGCAAGCAGCTCGCGGCAAAAACGGTCCTCATTACCGGGGCGGGCGGGTCCATCGGCTCGGAACTGTGCCACCAGGTGGCCGCCTACCGGCCCTCGCGCCTGGTTCTCCTTGACTCAAGCGAACAAAGCGCCTACGAAATCGACCAGGCCCTCAAATCCCGCCACCCGGACATCGCCATCCATTCCGTCGTCGGCAGCATGCTTGACACGGGGTTCATGGACCTGCTTTTCCGCCAGTACGCCATCGATTACATCTACCATGCCGCGGCGTACAAACACGTGCATTTAATGGAATGGAACCCGCTCGCCTGTTTGAAAAACAACGTCCTGGGCACAGCCCTGCTCGCTTCGCTCGCCGAGGCCCACGGAGTCAAGCAATTCGTCATGATATCGACCGACAAGGCCGTAAACCCTCGCGGCATCATGGGGATTTCCAAGCGGCTTGCGGAGCGCGTGGCGCTTGAGCGGCACAAATCGGGGACGCTGTTCAACGTCGTGCGGTTCGGGAACGTGCTCGGGTCGAGCGGGAGCGTCATACCGCTGTTCCAGCGGCAGATCCGGGAGGGCGGGCCGGTCACCGTGACGAGCCCCGACACCCGCAGGTTTTTCATGTCCATCCCCGAAGCGGTCCAACTGGTGCTTCAGGCGTCGACGCTCAATGAATCGAACGCGATCTTCATGCTGGAAATGGGCGAGCCGATAAAAATCGTGGACCTGGCGAAAAAACTGATCGAACTTTCGGGCCTTAAGGTGGGCGATGACATCGGGATCGTTTTCACCGGCATGCGGCCCGGGGAAAAAATCGAGGAGGAGCTTTTATCAAAGCAGGAAAACCTCGTTTCAACGCAATTCGAAAAAATCAGGCTGCAACGCAACATTAATTTTGACCCCGATGTAATCGGCGGCTTTCTCCACCACCTTAAATCGAACATTGAAGTCGGCAATCTCAAGACGATCTACAAGGACATCCGGCAGCTTGTTCCGGAGATGGCCGGACCGAGCTTCGAGGAAATGATGAAGAATATGTTTGGATGAGAAAAGGTAATAGGTAATGGGTTTTATGGTTTTATTTCTTTCAAAACTGCTCGCCGTTATTTTCTACCCCGTGGGATGCTCATGCTTCCTGGCTTTGTGCGCCATCGCCTTTCATCTGCTTCGGAAAAAAAAGACCGCCTTTTTCTGCGTTGTCGCGTCAATCGCCATTCTGTTTTTCTTCTCGACCCCGGCCGTGGCCCATTTCCTCGTAAGAAGTCTTGAAAGTAAATTTACGCAGCCCGCGCAGGTCCCCAAGGCCTCGGCAATCGTCCTTCTCGGCGGGTTCACGCGGCCTGCTCTTCCCCCCCGGCGCTACGTTGGAATCGGTTTGTTCGGCGACAGGCTGCTGTACGCGGTCCGGTTATTTAAAGAAGACCGGGCGCCCCGCATCGTCTGCACCGGCGGGAAAATCCCTTTTTTAATGGACTTCCCCGGCACCGAAGCTTCATGCATGGCAAGTTTGCTTAAGGATTTATGGGGCATTGATACGGCTTCCATCATAATCGAAGACAAGGCGCAAAACACCCACGACCACGGGCCGCGGGTAAGCGCGCTGTTCGATCAACGCGGGATGAAGAAGAACATTATCCTTGTGACAAGCGCCATGCATATGTATCGTTCGGTCACAATTTTCAAGAAATACGGATTTACGGTTTTTCCCGCGCCCGCCGATTTCTGGACGGAAAAAAACGCCCAATGGAATATATTCAGTTTCTTGCCTGACGCGGGCGCGTTGAACGCTTCCACCGTGGCCCTGCATGAATATTATGGTTTGATCGGATATAAAATAATGGGATGGCTATAAAAGGTGTAATGGGTAATAGGTAATAGGTAATGGGTTATAGGTTATAGGAAAACCCATCACCTATCACCTTCGACCTGTATTCAACCCATGACCCATAACCTATAACCCATTACCTTCGACCTATATTCATCACCCATGACCCATAACCTATCACCCATTACCTTCGACCTATATTCATCACCCATGACCCATAACCTATAACCTATTACCTGCTTTTAACCTTTCCACCATCTTCCGTAGCCCCGCTTTTGTCGCCTCTTTCCTGATCCCTTCACGGTCGCCTGTAAAGCGGAATTCAAAGCTCCGCACTTGTTCACGCAAACAAATCCCGATACATACCAATCCCACCGGTTTGTCCGCGCTCCCGCCGTCCGGTCCCGCTATTCCCGACACGGCAATACCGCAGGAAGACCCGCATAATTTTATTGCCCCTTCGGCCATCGCCTCCGCCACCTCCGCGCTCACGGCCCCTTTTGTTTCCAAAAGCGAAACGGGAACACCCAAGACTTTTTCCTTGATCTCATTGGAATAGGCGATGACCCCGCCCTTGAAATAGGCCGACGACCCCGGGATGCTGGTAATGGCCGCCCCCAGCATGCCGCCGGTGCAGGATTCCGCGACCGCAAGGGTCAAGCGATGCTGGAGCAAGAGCGTTCCGAGTTTTTTTGCGTCGGCGAACATAGCGTATGCTTACAACGCCCTCTTCACGACATGGTATCCGAAAAGCACGGCCATGAGGGAAATGTTGGCGAAAACCCCGGCCATTACATCATCCATGGTTATCCCCAGGCCGCCTTCGAGCTCTTCCATCTTGTAAATAGGAAACGGCTTGACGATGTCATAAAATCTGAAGAGCAGAAACCCGAGCACGAGCACGTTCAGTGAAAGCGGCAGAAAGCAAAAGGTGATGAACTGCCCGGCGCATTCGTCAATAATCACCTGTTTGGGGTCGTCGGCGTGGAACACCTCCCGGGGCCGGGACGCCATAATGACGCTGAAGGCCGACAGGCCAATGCCGCCGGTCCACCACTGTATGGGGGTCGGGCTGTAATGCGCATGATAGGTCAAATACCACAGGGCAAACGTGACAAGCGCCGAACCGATGGTCCCCGGCATCCAGGGAAAGTATCCGATAAAGAGCACGGAGGCGAAGATTTTCTGGATCCAACGGACAAGTTTCATAGGTCTCTCCTTAAGCCGCTCGTTCCTTATTCCTCGTAGCAAATACTGGTTCTTTCATGCAAAGCATGGTCGAGGGTGATCTGGTCGACGTATTCAAGCTCCATTCCCGCGGGGACGCCGCGGGCCAGCCGCGTTACTTTAAACGGGCCGTGCGCGAACAACCGGGCGCAATATAAACAGGTGGTTTCCGCTTCGGCGCTGGAACCCAGGCCAAGGATGAGCTCCCGTACCGGGTTTTTCTCAAGCCGCCGTCTGAGCTCCGCGATGCGGAGTTTTTCGACGGTAATGCCGTTGATGGGCGACAGCACCCCGCCCAGCACATGATAATGCCCTCGATAGGTGCCGGTTTTCTCAAAGGCAAAAACGTCCATCGGCTTTTCAACGACGCATACAATCGATGCGTCACGGGAGGGTGAAGAGCAAATTTCGCATGTTTCGGCGGTGCTGTAGTTGAAGCATTGTTTGCATAGCACGACATTCGATTTGAGCGTCTCGATGCACCGGGCGAGGCGGGCAAGCTCCTCCTGCGGCCGCTCAAGGAGAAAAAGCGCCAGGCGCCACGCGCTCTTCTTCCCGATTGTCGGCAGGCGGCTGAGCGCTTCCACGAGGTCTTCGATCGGTTTGATCATAGGCATCAAGTCAATCCCGGAATCTGCATTTTCCCCGAGATATCGCCGAAGGTCGAATCGGAAACTTCCTTGATTTTTTCCTGAGCGTTTTTGACCGCCGCGATGATCAGGTCCTCAAGCATTTCAACGTCGTCGGGGTCTACGACTTCTTTATTGATGGAAACCGAAACGAGTTCCTGCGCACCGTTCATGACCACCTTGACCATGCCGCCGCCCGCCGTGCCTTCAAACTCTTTTTTCTGGAGTTCCTGCTGCGCCTGCATCATCCGGGACTGCATTTTCTGCGCCTGTTTCAAGAGCTTATTGATATTTTGTGACATATGTACTCCTAATCGATGACTTCCCCGTCGAAAACGTCCAGCACGCTTTTAATCACCGGTTCGTGTTCCATTTCGTCATTTATTGACAAAGAGTTGTTTTCGGCCTTGCCAACGGCCGGACTCCCCGCCTCTATGGTAATGTGAAGGTCGACCGACGCTCCCATGACGTCTTTCATGATTCGGTTGATTTCTTCGCGGTTTTTGCTTTTTATCAGTTCGGCGTATTGGGCGCTGCACGCGCGGGGAAACCGCACGTCAATTGCGCTTTCGGAAAGGGACGCGACCTGCGCCACGCGCAGGTAATGTCCCAGCATCGGCCGCTCGCGCCGGAGGGCCTCCAGGAAAAGCGGCCACCGTTCAAGCGCTCCCCTCTTCGGCTCGGTCCCTTCCGCCGCGCAGGAATCGGCCTCGGAAGGAACGTCCGGGGCCACGGCGCGGGCGGCATCGCGGCCGACCGGCGCCGGAGCGGGGGTTACGTCAATTTTTTTTTTAACCGGGGCGGCGCCCTGCCCTTCCGAAAACTTCTCAAGCAGTTGCTCAACCTCAACAGTGCTATCAAGATAGACGAGCTTGAGCAGGGTGCATTCGACCAGAAAACGGGGGAACACGCTCCACTTCAGGTCGTTTTCGGTTTTCCGGACTATTTCGGCCATCCGTAAAAGCGTTTTTTCCGAAAATAAGGCCGTGCGTTCTTTTGAAGCTCCGCCGGCGTCCGTGCCGAGGTCGATTCGCGGATTATCCAAAACCTCCGGGATGCTTGAAAATAACAGGGTCCGGATATGTTCTTCAAAACCTACGATGAATTCCTGCAAGTCAAGTCCGCGGGAAAGCACGTCCTGCACCACGCGCAGGACAGGCTCGGGATTCCTGGCGGAAATCGCGTCAATAACGGTATTGTAAACTTCGGCGTCCACCAACCCCAGGACCGACCGCACTTCTTTTTCCCCGATTGCTTCCTGGCAATACGAATATACCTGATCGAGAAGGCTGAGGGCGTCGCGCATGCTCCCATCCGCTTTCCTGGCCACCAGCACGAGGGCCTTGGGGTCGAAAGCGATATGTTCATCGGCGCAGATGCGGGAGAGCCGCCCCACGATCTGTTCCGTTGAAATCCTCCTGAAATCATAGCGCTGGCACCGTGACTGGATGGTCGCGGGGATTTTCTGCGGTTCGGTGGTCGCAAAAATAAAAATCACCTGCGGAGGCGGCTCTTCCAGCGTTTTAAGCAGCGCGTTAAAGGCCGGTTTGGAGAGCATATGCACTTCGTCAATCACATAAATGCGGTATTTTCCTCCCATGGAGGAATAGCGGACGTTGTCCCGTATTTCGCGGATGTCGTCCACCGAGTTGTTTGACGCGCCGTCGATTTCAATGACGTCGAAACTCGAGCCGCTCATGATATTTTTACAGGCGTCGCACACGCCGCAGGGCGTCGGCGTGGGCCCTTTTTCGCAATTAAGCGCGCGCGCTAAAATCCTGGCGGTAGTCGTTTTGCCGACGCCGCGGGTGCCCGTAAAAATATACGCGTGCGCGACCCGGTCTTTTTCAATGGCTTTTTTGAGGGTCTCGGTAATGTGTTCCTGACCGACGACATCCTCAAAGGTCAAGGGCCGCCATTTCCGGGCAAAGACAACATAGCTCATAGTTTTAAAACAATCCTCATCATCGGACGATTTTTGTTAATCCCGAAACACCTCCCCACGGGGAGGTAAGTTACTGTAGTCAGGAATTGTCCACACGTACCGCGTAGACAATTCAGACACAGTAACTAAAAAAGGGCCAAGTTTACCTGCGGCACACCAAGTATCCGCTTACCGTTGCTCCCTTCCAGGCCTGGCGGGGTTCACGGACTTGAGTTGCGCAGGGCCTGACCCTTGTTTTGTTCATGGCGGAGAGGCTGGGATTTGAACCCAGGGCACGGGTAACCCCGCGCAACGGTTTTCGAGACCGTCCCTATCAACCGCTCTGGCACCTCTCCGAACTTGTTATAATTCAACAATATACTGTATTTTAATAACTTTCACTGGTAAAGCAAAACTATCAATGTGTAGCGTTATTGTAGCGTTATTTGTTGCTTTCCTATCCGTTTTTTTTGTATATTTTAATGATAGATTGGACATATTGCTTAGTAAAATAAATCAAGGACGACCTGTATGGCACGTAAAAGCAATCCAATATTTCGTCGAAATAACGGATTGTACTACGCGAGATGGTGGGACGAGCAGGGCAAGGATGGCAAGCGAGGCCACAGAGTCGCGCTGAGCTTGGACACGACAGATTACGCTGTTGCCATGAAGCGTTATCCTTACGTAAAAAATAGCAAAATGGGTTATAATGAATTTTTAAGTTCAGGACTGATTGGGCCAGGGCCGCAGGCAAATCCATTACCGGATGAAATAAAGAATAGTGCAGATTATCAGTGTATTTTAAATACGTGGCGTAATGATGTTCGGGCAGGTCGAGCGCATCGAGAACAAGGCGTTGGATACCCGTATGAAGAGGGATTGCGGTGGCGGTACACTGAAACTTCGGATAATCCTGGGTCCGATTCTAGAGAGATTCTGCCCGATAATTTCGATAAAATAAGCGAGTTTTATCAAACTGCCGTACCGACCTTGTTTCTCGACAAGGTCCAGACAAAGAGAAATGTTGAAATATGGTTGAAGTTTCTTGCGGAAAAAAGCATCCAGGATTGGACCCAAATTGATGAGGCCCTGATGAATACTTTTTATCAATGGAGGCGGGATACTCCCATAAAACCTGAAGCGTGGGGCAAACGTGAGGGAGTCAAACCAACCACGCGCACTGTCAACCGGCATATGCAATTCCTTCGGAAATCCTTTCGGCTTGCTATCAGTAAAAAATTTATGATTTCAAATCCATTAGAATTTTGGAAACCGCAGGTACATCACGCGCCGCAGCAACAAGCATTGACAAAATCAGAACTTATAAACGTGTTGTCTGATCCGGTATTTGATAAAGATTTTCTGATGAATGGTTTAAAAAAAGCCTATTTGGGATATACTATACGTGATCTTGTATTGATATTGTTTGTGTCATGTAAAAGGCGAGGTGAGGTAGTTAATCTAAAAATCGATAATGTCAATTACAGTAGTCACTATGTTTATTATCGGGAGACAAAGAACAGCTCCCGGGGAACGCCATATGTTATTAATAAAGCCTTCTTTCTTGCTCCTGGAATGGGTTGGCTTCTTAAGAAGGTGATTGGAAAACGAACGACAGGATTAATTTTCCCATCTCCTTGGGATGAGGATAAAGGAATAAACCCTGAAAAGATCAGCGTTATTTTCTCCGAAGTTGTGAAGCGTATCGTTCCAAACAAAGACATTTCAATAAACAATCTGCGGCACACCGCCACAACCCTGATGGAGGATGTGGGATTGACAGATGATGAAATTGATGCTGCTCTTGGACATCATCAAATAAAAACGGCTTTGCCTAATTACCAAGATAGATCTGCTGATGCTATTGCGCGTCGCCTATCTAAAAGGACCGAAAAAGGCATTAAAGTGTTATGCCGGGCGGTTAAGGCCTTTCTAAAGTAAGAACTTTTGTCTAAAAGCGCAGTGTTCCACTCAATGGATTCATCCAATCCGTATGTCTTCTGGCCCAGGATTTCCATTCGTCAAAACAAATTATAAATTCCTCGGATCTCTTCCCAGAAGAAACGAGCAGTTCTACCTGTTTTGTATACTCTTGCACGACCTGGCTTTTTGACCATCGGCTTGACTCCGATGGATTTATATAAATTTAGTTAAATCCTTTTGAAATATTCTTCTATTGATTGAATTAATGCTTTGTCTGGAAAACCGCGATTTGATGAGATTGATCCGCTTAAAATTGTTTTTCCGGTTGAAACTTCTAATAAACGACCTGAAAATGAAACACTATATGTCTGCCATGTATTGTCTTGCCAATTGGCAGTATTTGAAACCACGGGATATGAAGCTGATGCAATGAATACGGCGTCAACTCCTACAATTTGGCCAGCTTTTATGGCGGTTTCGTTATCTGTTGCGCGCATTTTATCGGGTGACCGGCGCAAGTCATCAAAAAACCGGAATAGTTCCCGATATAGAATTGCCGGTATTGACCGAACCGGGATTGTCTCGGGAGGATCTTTTAGAGAACCCCCTGGAATTAAAACCGGTCGATAAAAAAAACGTATTATGTTCCCGGTCCAGCCCTGGCGGTTTCCATCCTAAATAAGAAGAGTCAAGCGCGTGTGAAGGAAAACCGAGCATTTAAGTACATGACAAAAGCCAAGGCGTTTTTTCCAAAGCCTAAAATGAAATTCGGCGTACCGTTGGCTTTTCGGGCCTTTAATGAATACATGAATCGAATGGAAACATTGGATGATTCGCTTTCGGACCGGAAGTGCCCTTTTTCAATTTCCTTGACCGAATATAAAAACAATAAAAGTCCCCTATGTGGAAGGGAAAAAGTCGAAAATGATAGGGTCATAAATGATCTTCGTAAGGACATCTATGTTCATGAAGCTGTTGCGATAATGAACGATCTTATACAAAGCACTCCACGAAAAGAGGAACAACAATGAAAAAATTGTGGGCAATGGCCCTGGCGCTTTTAGTGGTGAGCTGCGCGCACACGGGGAAAACCAAGACCGCGCAGCCGGGGCGGCGCCTAAGCATCATGTGAGCCTTTCAACCAATCCACAGTTGACAAATGATGCAATATCGTATTACGTATCGGTGGTTAAACCGCTTGTTGAAATCAAACAAGCGCAGTACGAGTATGTAAAAAACATGGTCAAATTCAGAAGAGTGCAAACCATTGAGAAAAGCAGGCAACTGTTGTTAAAAAAAATTCAAAGTTATTTCGAGCTGATTGGCTTGGCCCCGGCGTTTCAGGGAGATTCGACCTTTAAATTGGAACTCATTCAATATTTTAATGTTTCATACAGTGTTTTGAAGGGGGATTTCGACAAAATTTTAAACATGGAACAAATTAACGCGCAAACCACTGACCAGGAAGAGGCGCATGAGCTTGCGATAGACAAGGCAATTGAGAAGCAAAATGAAAGCTTTTCGGCTTTAAAAAAAGTCGAGGGTGGCTTTTTTAAAAAATATCAAATAGACGCTGCCGAGGAAAATGATGAGCTGACGCTAAAAATAGAGCGGGCGAATAAGGCGATTGCGTATTATGATACCATTTCCAAAGTCTTCAACAAGGCCAACCGCCAAAAAATTTACGCTACCCAAGATTATAACAACAAAGACCTGGTAAGCCTTGAACAGCATAGGTCAATCCTTTTGGCCTACGCCCAAGAGGGGATGGAAAAACTTGCCCGGAAACAAGGGTTTGAAGGAGATGACGGACTGCTTACCATTGCCAAAAAAGCCATGGAATTTTACAAGAAGGAAGGCGAAATGGTCATTCCGGTTATGGTCGAATTTTTCATGAAATCCGATAACATAGACAAGACCAAAAAGAAATTTGACGCCATCAAACAAGAGGACAGGAAAAAAGAGGACATTGATGAATTCAATAAAGAGGTGGACTTGTTCAATAAGGCCATAAAGGAAATAAATTCCCTGAATAGCGAGTCGGACAAGACTCATAAAAAGATTGTTGACGAATGGAACAATGAGATGAGGAAGTTTTTCGAAAAGCATTCATAGCGCTAAGGGTTTCGACGGCTTTTCACTGGGTGTTCTCACGCCGACACTGTAATTGCATGGTATGACAATGAATGGGGGTACTCCTGCCGTACAGCGGACCTTGCGGAAAAAGTTGCGCGAATGCTTTAGTT
>JBAVGL010000150.1:0-2851 GCA_049684795.1 Chitinivibrionales bacterium
AGCCAGGACATCTTTAATTCTATTTTACCGGCAACCAATTATCTATAATAATATATTATTTTTGTCAAGAATTGCTTTGTTTTTCCGTTTCGCCCTGGAATTACCTGATAAAAGGGTTTTAAGCGGCAGGATGGTTTATTCGAAGTAATACTTTGCAAAGGAAACAATTTTATAACGAAGGGAGCGGCAATGATGCGCTCCCTTCTTTTACTTTGCGCAGGTTAAAAAATCAAAAGTCGATCATTTCCACGTCGAATATCAGCGTGGCGTTGGGCGGAATAACGCCGGCCGCGCCACGGTCGCCGTAGCCGAGCTTGGGCGGAATGATAAGCGTGCGTTTTTCTCCTTTTGTCATATCGAGCAGCGCTTCGTCCCATCCCGCGATGACCTGGCCGGTGCCCACGGCGAACTCAAAGGGCTGGCCGCGCTGCACCGAACTGTCGAAAACCGTGCCGTCGGTGAGCCTGCCCGTGTAATGAACCTTGATCCTTGTGCCTTTGGCCGGTTTTGCGCCGCCGACAGGGCCTTTCTGGGTGACGATATATTTAAGGCCGGAAGCGGTAGTGACCGTGTCGGAGGTTTTTGCGGCCTTTGCCTTTGCTGCAGGTTTTGCACTGGCGGGTTTTGCACCGGCATTTGCCGAGGCGGCGGCCGAGCCGGTCTCGGCGAGCGTCACCTTGGTCATGACGACGGGAGTTTTAGGAACGTCGTCATACGGCGGCTGGCTGGCCGTGGCCACGCCTTCGATTAATTTCACGACGTCGAGACCGCTTATGACCTTGCCGAAAACGCAATACCCCCACCCTTGCACGTCCTTGCTGCGGAAATTAAGGTCGTCGTTGTTTTTAGTATTGATGAAAAACTGGGCCGTGGCGGAATTGGGGTCGCCCGTGCGCGCCATGGCCAGGGTGCCGACATCGTTTTTAAGCCCGTTGTCTGCCTCGTTGACGACCGGCGGCCTTGTGGGTTTTTCCTGCATATCTTTTGTAAAGCCGCCGCCCTGGATCATGAAACTCTTAATGACGCGGTGGAAAATCGTGCCGTCGTAAAAACCGTCCTTGACGTACTGGAGGAAATTTTCCACGGTCCTGGGGGCGGCCTGCGGATAGAGTTCCGCGACGATGACGCCCTGGGTCGTTTCGATCCTGACCCGGGGTTTTGCGGCGCCCGGCGCCGCGTTGATTGACAAGGTTGACAATAACGCAATAGCAACGGCGCAGACCAATACTTTTTTCATGAAGACCTCCTTAGAAAACGGGTTATAGGTTATGGGTTATGGGTTATGGGTTATGGGTTATAGGCAATAGGTTATAGATAATGGGTAATGGATTTTTTTAACCATTCACGTTCCCTGAGCGAAGTCGAAGGGAACTTAACTTTGCGGCTTCTCACTTCGACTTCGCTCAGTGAGCGGCTTGAAGTCAGTCCCATTTAAAGGGCGAATCGACCTCCCCCTCGAGTTCGTCGGGGTTTTCCCTGGCGATTTTGAATTTCTGTTCTATCTCCGCCTTGCGCCTCGCCTTTTCTTCCTGGGCTTTTTTAAACTTGTCCTCCCATCCCGGATTAGGGTTTTTCTGGGCCTTGAGGAATTCGCTGAAATCGGCCTTCTGCTTGTCGGCCGATTTATGGTCGACCACTTTGCCCGTGGACTGGTCGACCCACAGGACGCCTTTACACAAAGGACATTTGATTTCGAACAGGCTCATGGTTCTCCCCTTTTATTCATCAGCATAAAATAACTGTTTTCTTCCTGAACAGGCCAGTGTTTTTAGTTTCTCTTGGCTTATGAACGACAATTTTTTGTCGTTCGGAAGCTTAGAGAAACTTATCTGCTGCCTGGACAGGCAGCAGGTTGAATTTTTATCTTACCCATTGACTTATTGCCGGGCTTCAGGTATAATTAATAATGAATATCATTTTCAACTTTAACCGGGCTTTGGCATGAACGAAACCATGGTTTTCCAAAGGCTCATAGAAGACAAAGGTCTCAAACGCAGTAAGCCGCGTTCGGGCATCCTCGAGGTTTTTTTGACCATTGAAAAACACGTCTCGATCGACGAACTGTGGTCCGCCGTTAAAAAGAAGCACCCGTCGATTGGCTACGCAACGGTATACCGAACTTTAAAACTCCTGTGCGAAGGCGGGCTGTGCCGGGAATTGCATTTCGAGGACGGCACGACCCGCTACGAACATCTATACGGTCACAACCATCACGACCATCTGATATGCACCGAGTGCGGGAGACTCGTGGAAGTGGTGGACGGCACAATTGAAGAATTGCAGGTCAAACTGATGAAGCGGTACGGATTTTATCCCAAATACCACCGAATGGACCTTTACGGGACGTGCAAGAATTGCAGAAAAAAAAACAATGTAACTCGCAAAGGAAATGATTTCAATGCTTAATCATCCAGGAAAAAAGGCAAAAACCACAGACGTAAAAACAGGCGCAAAAGCCGCTAAGAGCGTCGCTCCGGCCCAAACCATCATGCTGACGCAGCTCGACAACGGCGCTTCGGCCAGGGTGATGGAACTTCGGGGCGGACATCACATGATGGGCAAGCTCGAAGCCATGGGAATCGTGCCCGGATCGACCATCATCAAAAAAGGCTCGTCGATCATGAAGGGACCTATCGTGTTAAGAAAAGGCGCGACCCAACTGGCCATCGGCTACGCCACGGCGCAGCGGATCATGGTTGAACCCGACAGATGGTGACCACGAAAATCCGAAGCGCGCGCCCATGAAAAAAATCGCCCTCATAGGAAACCCCAACGTAGGCAAGAGCCTTGTTTTTTCCCGCATTACCGGCATTGCCGTGGTTTCGGCCAATTACACGGGCACCACGGTGGG
>JBAVGL010000151.1:0-5408 GCA_049684795.1 Chitinivibrionales bacterium
AAACAGGCCATCGTGGTCGTTCCCGAGGGAAGCGATGGCGCGCGTCATGAATTCTCCTATCAACTATCAATGACCGTCTGGCTCCAGAACATTCTGGATTCAATAAAGGCCAACCCTTCGGAATTTACGTCATATCTTCCGGTCCTGGCGAACCTGAAATACATGCGGCGCGCTATCGCCGAGCGGTTGATAAGCGGTCCGTTTGATGCAACCGGGCCCTGGAGCAAGGCGGATCTGCGCACGAGCGCGGAAATGCTGATAAATCTGGCGGCACTGTACGGCGGTTTTTCCTTCAATCATGTCCGGATGGACGAGGAATCCGGGTATTCCATCAGATCGCTTGTCGAATATTTAAGCGATTCCCACTATCAATCCCCCGAAGAATATTTCATACATGACATGAAGCTGGCATTTCAGAACGGCCTTTCGGAGGACCTTGCAGGCGATTATCTTCTTGCTCTGCGGCTGTATGAAGTTCAGCCTGCGGCAGGAAAATAGCGCCGCACGTTATTGAGGTGTCTTCCGCGTCATTGTCCTCATCCGGTCGATCAGGGAGTCGAATTTTATGAGCTCCGGCAGGGGCGGGCACTTCGCGCGGTTGGCGTCGTAAAATGTCAATGCCTGCGCGATGCGTCCCTGTTCAACCAGGTTTAAAACGGTCTGCATTATTTCGGTCACATTTACGGCCGGAGAAACCATCCTGCGGTGACTTTCAAGCGCGTCCTGCTGCGCCATGAGCACGTTGGGATTTTCGCGCGCATACGCTTCGAATTTTTTATAAATCAACTGCCGTGTCCGGAAAAAATCCGCGAGCCGTTGCGTCGATGTGTTGGTCCGGTCGTCGCGGTATGAATATTCCGCGGTCGCTTTTTTGATGTGGACAAAGGAATATTTTCTCGATAAACGGATCCACAAGTCCCAGTCTTCGTGGGTTTGGAGCGATTCGTCGAAAAGCCCGACTTCATCAAAACACGATTTTCGATGCATGCAGCACAGGTTGGGAAACTGATTTTCCACGAGAATCGCGTCGGGGGTAAAATCATAGGAGTACAGTAATTGCCTCTGGACGGTTCTGTACTCGCCGTCCACCATCTGTTGCACGGCGCGGTAGGCATCGGTGTACGCGACGGCATGGGGACCGGGTTGCAGGGCGGTCACCAGGGTCTCCAGATGGTCGGGGTAGAACAGGTCGTCGTCGTCAAGATACGCGATATAGTTGCCCCGGGAGATTTTTATCCCCGCGTTCCGGGCAGCGGACCGTTCGATGTTTTTCGCCAGCCGGACGTAAACAATGTTGCCGCGCGCATTGAGCTGTGCAACAACGTTTTCCACATCGCAACCACCGTCATTGATGACGATGATCTCAAAGTTTTTATACGTTTGATTGAGGACGCTTTCCAGGGCTTTTTCGAGAAACTGCGGCCGGTTAAACGTGGGAAGGATGACCGACACCATCGGTCCCGGTTGAACATACCGCACAATGTAGAACGAGGGGTTTGGGTAATCAACGTCCTGAGAAACATCGCTCAGCGTTCCTTCGCTCGATACGGACACCCCTCGGCCGCATCGCGCGTCCCGGACCACGGGATGGTTTACAATAGGAAGGCGGTCCGCGCGGGAAAGGGGCTGTTTGTCAATTAGTTTATGTGCCACGGCAATAGCATTAATGATAGTGGGATCATTTGCCGTAACGGCCTGAGCCTCCTGAAAAAACGTCAGCGCCAATTCAGGATCGGGAGTGTCCGAAAGAATGCTGCAAATTCCCATGTCTAAAAGCGCCGCCGCGCGAATGCCGGGGTCTTTTGTTTCCCTCAGGCCCGGATAAATGTCTTCCAGCGGAATCATCCGGCGATGTTTCCGCAACACCCCGAAGGTTTCCTTGATGGTATTGCCCTGGTGCGCATGCTCCTGGCTCGTGGGGCTTTGCAGGTAAAGGCCCAGGGTCTCCCGGACATGCAATGCATTGCTTTTCCAGCCCGCGCGAATCACAAAATCATAATCACTCGCGGAATATAGCGATTCATCAAAATAACCGACGACGTCATGCAGCGATTTCCGCCAGAAAAACTGGGGTCCGAAGATGTCGGAACGCAGCAATTGACGTAAAGAATAATCCGGCCACCGGAACGTAGATCGCGCCGAATTGAATTCAAACGTTTCATTTTCAACTGATGTAATTGCCGAATCAAAATAAGCCGATCCGGCATTCCGATGGGAATCAAACACTTTTTCCATGATCTCACACGCGTCGGGCCGATACCGGTCATCGGTGTTCGCGAAGGCCAGATAACGGCCGCGGGCGATTTTCGCGGCCCGGTTTATCGCCACGGTCCCGGGTTCCCGCTCCGGCGTGCGCATATAGGTTATATTGTCGTAACGGCTCAAAAACTCCGTAATAATATCGTGCTCGTTTTGCCGGGAGTCGCTGTTGACAATAACGATTTCACATTTCGGGGCGATTGTCTGTCGTTCCAGGTCTTCAAGCCTGCCGCGCATGAACCGTTCGGAATTGTACGTGGAGACAAGCGCGGAAACACTGTAATCACGGTCCGCCGCGCGCCTCAGAACCCATTCTTCCATGGTTATTCCGTTCCTTCGTCGCGGCGCGAAAGCACCGGGTTTTTTATCGGCCACCAGATGTTTAACGCCGGATCGTTCCAGAGCAGGGTAAACTGGCTTGCCCGCTCGTAATGGGTCGTTTGTTTGTAATGGAAAATCGCCGTCGGGCTGAGCACAAGGTGGCCGTTGCCGAATTTCGGCGGAATGAGGACTTGCAGACGGTTGATATCGGACAGCACGAATGCTTCCCACGTGCGGTACTGTCCGGAAGTAGCGTCGTTATTGATGACGACGAGATAAAATTTTCCAAAGAGGCATGAAACCAGTTTCCATGTTTTTCCGTCGCCGTGGATTCCTCGTAATACATGCTGTAAAGAAGTAGATATGTCGTCCTGGATAAATGCCTGAGTGATTCCTGCTTCTTTGTACAGCAGGTCGTTGTACAGTTCGACGTATGAACCGCGAAAATCTTCGGATATTGTCGGGGGCCTGATTAAAAGCACTCCGTCAAGTGACGTTTTTTTAACTTCCAGCATGGTACCTCCGCATTGTTGCAGGACTATATCGGGTGCCAGAGAACAAGTGACGCTTCATGCACCACCCCGCCGATATACGGACGAAGCACCTGCACGATTTCAATTCCTTTTTGTTGTTCCAGCTTCCGAAGAGAGGTCAAGAGACCCGATAGATAATTTCTTTTTTGAGAATAAACCAAAGCCAGATAATCAAGCAGATTGGTTTCGTCGTACAGTTCGAGAATCGGTTCAAGATGCATTACTAAAGCCGGTTTCTTCTTCAATAAAAACTGGATGAATGCCTCGTGCCTGGCGCCGATCTGTTCCATTGCATGAATGGTCATGACGCAGCTGTTTGGCCGGACATTAAAATCCTGGGCGGGAGATGTCATATCGAATTGGCGACCGTCAATATTTTTTCCGAAACGGTCGTGAAGGGTCCGGGCTATTTTTGCCGAAGAGGAGGCCCAGTCAAGCCCGTACAGGAATTTTTCGGGATACATTTCCGATACCATCACCAGGTTCTGGCAGGTGCCGCAGCCGAATTCATAAACCGCGTCATACGATGAAAGAACGGAAGAAAACAGGTGTAACCGTATCAACGTGAAAAGATCGTATTCAAGGTTGGGATTGGTCATGGCGACAAGGTCTTTTTCAAACCGCAGGAACTTGCTGGGCCTGAAATACTTGGGCTTGAGCGCATCGGAAAGAGATGACGATTCGTCAAGCGACATCAGGTTTTCCATCCATCCTTTTTCCCACGCATCGAGGTTTTCCTCCGCGCTTCTTTGGATGCGCGGCGAATGGATAAGCTTGAGCGTCGATAAAACATGTTCCGATAGTTGCACCTTGTCTGCTTGGGCATACCGGGTGTCAGTCCGTTGCAGGGTTTCATGGAATGCCTTCGGAAACCGGCACTGCGGAACATTGAACAGCCGTCTGAAATCATTGTCGGTTATTGTTTTTGTTTCCATGCGTTCTCCCATTACGTTTGTCCATGCAGCGCGTCGTACCGCGCATAGGCCTCGTCTTGATAACGGATCAAATCAGCGTTTGAAACTTCCGACAGATTGACCGCCACGCTGTCGTAATAATTAAGGCTTTCCATCTGTTCAAAGCTGGATTCATCAATGAGGTTCCGTAGTTTTGCCAGTTCAAAATATGCCGTTCCCGGATAGGGACACAGGATCATGAATTTTGACTGGTCCGCGTCAAGTTCAAAGGCAAAATCAATTGTTTCACGGATGGTTTCGTGGGTATCTCCGGGAAAACCGAATATGTAGCTCGCGATGCTCGGAAGTCCGACGTTGTGCATCATGCGGACCGCGTTTCTAATCTGCTCCTTCGTCTCGCGTTTTCCCATTGAAACAAGCATTTGTTCATTGCCGCTTTCAACTCCTATGGCCGCGAACTGGCACCCCGACCGCTTGAGCAGCCCGAGCAACTCCTCGTCAACGTTGTCGGCCCTGACCTGCACGGTGTATTTCACATTTAGGTTTTCGGCGATGAGCCCGGTGCAAATATCGATGGCGCGTTTTTTATGGGAGGTAAAATTATCGTCCCAGAACATGAGGTTTTTGACGCCAAGCGTATTTGCAATATATTTGATTTCTCCGATGACATTATTCGCGGACCTGAACCGCACCTTACGGCGCCAGGTCACGCAGGACGCGCAGAACTTGCAATCATACGCGCAGCCTCTGCTGGAAAAAAGCGCTAAATGGCTCCCTTCAAAGTACGCCGGGTCGGTATATTCATGAAGCGTCATGAGATCGTATGCGGGAAGCGGCAGGCTGTCGAGGTCCTTGATAAAAGGGCGGGCGGGATTCACCGATAGTGTGGCATCGGGCCTTCGATACACAAGGTTATTGATTGTCAATGGATCGGATTTATTCTTCAGCGCATCGAGCAATTCAAGCAACGCGCCCTCGCCTTCGCCGATGATGCCGTACGAAATCCCGCTGGTAAGCGAGGTGCGCGGACTGCCGGTCACGTGCGGTCCGCCCACGATCACGATGACCGAAGGGTCAAGGGTTTTGAGTTCGCCCGCGACCCTGGCAACGATAGGGAAGCGCGGAGTGAGCGTCGTAAAACACACGTACCGGGGCCTTTCCGCGAGGATGATGGCGGCCATTCGTGCCGGATCTTCCTCCGGTATGATTTCAAAATCAACGATTGAGCAGGAATAATTCCCCTTTTCCCGGATAAAGGAAGCAAGCAGGGCAATGTTGAGCGGGCAGCGTATGACGCCCTGTTTTTTCCATTGTCCTGATTTCTGAAGGTTCGGCGGACGCACGAATGTTACCTGAGTTCTGTTCACGATATTATTCCTCG
>JBAVGL010000152.1:0-1944 GCA_049684795.1 Chitinivibrionales bacterium
TGGCTCGGCTGGTGGTTTCGGATTTGGTGAAGAATTCGATGAAGAACGTCCCGGGATAAAAATAGTTTGATTCGGCCATGGAATTGATCGAATAGGTGAGGCCTTCGTCGGATCGGATTTTTGTCCCGAGCCGCGACGTAAAACTCTCTCCGCCCAGAATCATGTTGAGCACCGACACCGCGTAATAATCGGGATTGGGCCGCTGAAAAAGGGGAAGGCCGAATTGCACGTAACTTTGGGAAATTTTTTTATTGACAAAAAGAATTTTGTCGGGAGCGTTTACGGAAACCTTCGGGAAAAGCGCATCCGGCGCCGGTTTTCCAGCCTTGGGGAACATGGTCGAAAGCTTGACCGCCATGGTGTCTTTGATGAATTTGCCCGATGCGGCGCAGATGATATTCTCGGTACGCATGACTTTTTGGTGGAGGTCGACGAGGTCGTTTCGCGTGATGCCGGTAATGCTTTTTGCCGTAGGCAATCTGCTGCTCGCGCCCTTGGCATAAAGGGCTTTCTGGTAGGCGGCCCTGAGTATCGGTGCGGGATTGTCGAACCGGTGGTATAAATCCTCAAGATACAGGTCAATGGTTTTTTTGACTTTTTTTTCTTCGAAAGCGGGATGGAAAAGCATTTCGCCGAGAATGTCGAGACCTAAGGAAGTATATTCCGCAAGGCATGATAAACTGAATTGCATTTGCGTTTCGGAAGCGGTTATCCGTATGCTTAAGGCATATAGGTCGATGAGCGCGTCAAGCGAGTCGGCCTGGTATTTCCTTGTGCCGCCCGTGCGCATCAGATTCGCCAGAAGGCTGCACAGCCCTTCCTTGCCGATTGGATCGAGCAGGTTGCCGTATCGGACGCACCCCGAGATCTTGACCAGGGGCAATGATTGGTCTTCTGCAATGTACGTCACAAGCCCGTTGGGCAGAACAACGCGGTACGGTTCGCCGAGGGGAACTTTCCAGTTCAATGGTTTGAACTCGATGCGCGAAGGGCTTTCAGGGATTTTGTCGACCTTTGCGGACGCTCCGCTGAATGCAATCGCTAAAACAATGGGAGCAAAATAAATGGGCCTTTTCAGCATAAAAACAAGCGCCTTTCTTTTTCAAGCTCAGATGTGCAGTCGGGTGTTTTACTCACGCCTGGGACCCCTCAAAGCATCCCTATGGCGTGAGTAAAACACCGGACCGCACATCCGTAATTAGCTGCCACAGAAACCACTATTTATTCTTTTTCATCTCCGGTTGTTTTCCTCCCGCGGACTTTTGCCGCGCTGTTTTAGGAAGCAGCAGGCCGATGACTTTATAATCGGGGTCCAGGTATTTAGCCACGACTTCGGGAATGTTTTCCGCCTTTACAGCCGCGATTTTGTCGGGATATTCGAGCATGCCTTTCCAGCTTCCCAGGCGCTGGAACCATGCGAGACGGTCGGAGAGGCCTTCGAGGCTTTTCAAGTTGCTCATAAAGGACATACGAATCCCATTTTTAATGCGTTGCATCTCATGCGCCGAGGGCGGCGTGCGCATGAGGTCGTTTATTTCTTCCAGGAGGATCTTTTCGACCTTCGCAGGATCAACGTCCTTTTTCAACTCGGCCGAGACCTGAAAATACCCGTTATTCAGACGGATCGCATTGGATGCCCCGGCATCGGCGCAGAGATTTTCCCGGGTGACTAGGCGGTTGTACAGCCGTCCGCTGCGTCCGTTAAGTATGCCTTCGAGAACGTCTAGCTTGTAAAGGTCGTCGCCGGGAAAGCCCGGCGTATGATACATGATGTCGATGCGGGGTTCGGCGTCGTCGTGCACGGTAAAGCGCGTTTCACCGATGGACGGCGGTTCGCGCGTGACAACTTCCTGTTTGGGAACCGCGGCGCGCGGGACTGCGCCGAAATACCGGTTGATGCCCGCAATCGCGGAAACGGGGTCAACGTTGCCCACGAGCACGATC
>JBAVGL010000153.1:0-4190 GCA_049684795.1 Chitinivibrionales bacterium
TTCATCGCATGGTCAAAAAGCAACGGCACCCAATACCAATTCATGCTTACGCCGG
The DNA here is from genome assembly GCA_049684795.1 of Chitinivibrionales bacterium. Lineage (GTDB taxonomy): Bacteria > Fibrobacterota > Chitinivibrionia > Chitinivibrionales > FEN-1185 > JBAVGL01. Next base: position 56 of record JBAVGL010000153.1, read on the forward strand.
TTTCCACCACGGGCAACGTATGCACCTTCCGGGTCGACACCATTATCGGCGGCGCCGTTCCCTATGCGGGCACGGGCGATTCATTGTGGATCAACGCGGGCAGTTTACCTCCAGTGAGCGATATAACCGGCAACGCGCAGACCAACCCGGCTAACCGCCGCGTCGCGCTTGTCGTAATAACGCAGCCGCCGGTGTGGAACTTCACGCTGTCGAAAAACCCTTTCGCGGCGGGAACGGGGAGCGGCACGGAAATCACCGCGTCTTCCAACGCGCCCATTATCGACGCCGACCGGTATACCCTGTCAATCAATATTTATGACGTCATAGGAAACCTGGTCATAACCATGCCCATGCTGCCGAAGGGTGGCGGCTGGGCATATTTCTGGGACGGCCGCAACAGGTTCTCAAGGCTCGTGGGAAGCGGCGTGTATTCGGCTCTTATCACCATCTATAAGAACAACGCCGCAATCCAGACGAAACGGATTCGGATCGGGGTAAAACGATAGCACGGTCGACCGGAGTGTCGACCAATGCACGACATTAGGTTCTGTAGGTGAATTATATACGCGTTTAGCCTAGATAATTACCCGTACAGAACCTTATCCGCCCTTAGGCGGGTTAATTGTTGAACGGGCAAGGCGACGCACCGGTCGCCCCAACAAATTTGGAACAGGAATATACATGCCGAAATATTTTAAAATAATCACGCTGGCGTTGCTTTTAAGCGGGTCCGTTTTCGCGGACTTTACCATTCATGTGTACAACCCGTGGGCAAATGATACGTCCGCCGCGCGCAGGGATTCCTTGAGGATGGTTGGCAACAGCGATGTCGGTTATTATCCGGGCTCGTCGATGCAATCTGAAGGCGGCGGCTGGTTTTATTACACCTATACTACGGTGTTAAAAACGGACTGGACGGACTTCAATCTCGTCGACTGGGTTGGTCCGGCGTCATGGCAGGGTTATGTAAGTTACTCGCATACCTTCCGGATCGACAGCCTGTTTGCCCAGTTTCCCGCCTCGACAAATGAGATCTGGATCGTCGTCAACGACACCAGCCAGCCTCCGCAGGTGTATGACGTTCCTCCGCACGGAAAGGTCATTTACCTGTTCAACCCCTGGCCCGACAATTCCTGCCAGATAAGTATCGACGGGCGGCCACCCATGAAGATGCAGGCGCGGACGGACATCTGCGGATGGTACACCTGCTATTATGTCGGGCCGCCCGACAGCCTGTACAACGTGATATTCAATGATTACTTCCATTCGCAAACATACACATCTACCGGATTGGTGACCGGAATGGTTGCCGGCCCGCCCATCGATTTGCGCGCGTCCCTCAGCATCAAAGACACTGTCTACCTTCTTCCTAGCCCTTATCCGTATGGGGCGCCGATCCAGTCTGCCACGTTTCCCGGCCAGACCGGAGATTGCGGATTGCGGAAAGTTTCGGGAATTTTCAGAGACTGGAAACTCGGAACCGTCCCGACTTCCACCAGTACGATTCAGAGTTTTTTTGACGATCCCGTGGGGGCGCAGTATCAGGTCGGCCACGGCGGAAGAGGCATGGTTGATTCAACCTTGCAGCCTCCGGATTACCTACCTCAATTGAACGCTGCAGCCATAGCAAGCGGTATTGATCCTCCGGTGTCTTCCTGGTACCAGACTTATACTTTTCCGGGTACAACCAGGCAAAACGATACCTGTATCGATTTGACCCTTAAGAAAGGCGAGGACGGTCGGTGGACATTCGATTCCGATGACATGGGCGGTTTTTTCCCGCTTGACAGTTTCAATGATCCCAACAACATTCAATATTGGAATGTGGTGAATCTAAGCGACTCAACCAAACCCGGTTCAAAAAAACATAACTACCATTTCTCCATGGAAATGCACCTTCAGTTCATCTATTATCAATCGGCGAATTTGGTGTTCGATTTCTGCGGCGATGATGATGTCTGGATTTTTATCAACAACCGCCTGGCCGTCGACCTCGGCGGGCTCAATAACCTGGCCACCGACACCATGGTCCTTAATACAAGAAATAAAACCAATAACCTTGGTCTTGTTGACGGCCAGATGTATGAAATGGATATTTTCTATGCCGAACGAAATCCAATTGGGTCCAATTTAATTATCCAAACAACCATGAACTTAAGCAATACCAGTTCGCTGTTTTACAACGAAACGGTTTTAGGTCCTGGTCACACCCAATATCTTATTCTTGAACATCAGCAATCGCTTCAAAAAATATGCGGAGGAGTCACGCCGCTCTTTAACCTGATAGACACGCCCACGGTCAACTTTTTCATCCAGGGCCCGCAATTTTCGCAGCCCCAGCCTTTGCCGACGGGGTCATATTATGGCGGATTGGGCGTTGACGTAAGCAAGAGTACCGTGACCGTGGACAGCGCGGCCATTGCCGCTTCCGGCCAGCTCGCGCCGGGTCAATATCGCATAACCTTTACCAGCACCCGTGATTCATCGCGCACGGGATACCTGGTATTCGTGGTCGCGGTTTTACCTCCGGACCACCTTGATGTTCTGCCCGATACCCTGGCCCCTGACCCGAAAAAAGACATGCCCGTTGATTCCATTTTGATACCAATGGCCCAGCCCACGGCAAAGGTCTATGCAGTGCTTCGCGATAAACTCGGCGATTACCTGTCAAACGCCTCAACCGAAACATGGACCAGCCGAGACACGACCGTTGTTACGGTGGCCCCGTCGCCGGCCGATAAATCGCGCTGCGTCATCACGAAAACCGGCACGGGATCGACCTGGGTCGTGGCCAGTCAACCGGGCCTCAAGCCGGACTCGATTTATGTTTCGGCCATTGCACTGCCCAATTATCCGATTATTTCCTCCGCCGTCATGCTCGACACCAACGCCGACATCATCCCGGACATGCTCAAGATCACCCTTAACGATACCTTCCACACCGACCAGCGACTCGATTCCGTGGTGATATCCTACCAAGGTAAATCGTACACCGTTTCCGCCGCAAAGACATTGCTTAATGGGAAAACGCTGTTAGTTCCCTTTGCCGGACCGGGCATGACTGACGCCAAGCCATCGGGAAACGTGACTATTTTCATGAACGTGAGCGCCTCTGAAAAAAATTACACGGGCGCGTTCACCGACGGCGTGGGCCCGGCGCTCATTGCCGCCAGCGTGCTGGAAAACGACGGATCGGACCCCGACGTGCTGTATCTTACGTTTTCCGAACCCGTTTCGCCTTCGTCGCTTATCGGGAAGCAGCTTTTGCTCATGAGCGCGGGAAGTTTCGACACGGTTCCGCTTACCGTAGCCAACTATGTGAACACGGCCAACGATTCCGTTTTTACCGTCACGCTTTCGGCCTCCGGCCCTCATCCCCTGGCGGGCGACAGGGTGAGGCTTGTACCGGGAAGCCAGGGCGGGACGATAGCGGACTCCAGCGCCAACAAACCCAACGACCTGAACCGGCCGGTCGTCCTCGGATTCAGGCCGGGCCCGACGCCGGTCACCTCGGCATATTACCTCGATGTCAATGCCGACGGGTATATCGACAGGGCGATCATCGGGTTCAAGCGGCCGGTGCAGGTCTCGGACATGAGCACTATCATCGTCCAGTGGAACATCCAGCCCGCTTTCCAGTATGACACGGTTCCGGTGGATTCTATTGTCAAGATCAACGATTCTCTCTATTCCATGCCCCTGCATGGAATGGCGATACGGCCCGTCCAGATCCGGACATCGGCGCCCATGGAGGTGGACGTGCAATACGGCGCTTTTCCCGGCGTCATCCGCTCGCTCCCGCTTGCCGACAGCGCCGGTCCGGTATTGCTCGATTCGGCGAAGCTTGTTTACGGCGCTTCCCCTGATTCGGCGGTACTGACGGTCATATTTTCGGAAAACGTGCCGCAGCCGACCGGCGGCTCCTTCTACTTTCAGTCGACCGGCGGCGTCCGGTATCAACTGGAGCTTACGCCGCTGTCCATGAACAACAACGTCTGCACGTTCCGGGTAAGCGGCGTTCAAGGCGGGGCCGTGCCCTATCCGGGCAACGGCGACGTGCTCTGGATCAACGCGGATTCCCTGCCATTGGTCACCGACGTTTCAGGCTGCGCGCAACGCAACCCGCTCAACCGCC
>JBAVGL010000154.1:0-7265 GCA_049684795.1 Chitinivibrionales bacterium
CCATCGGGTTGAGGGAAGCGCTCCTGATGGGAACGGGAATCCTTTCCGTGTATGTGCTTACTTTCGCGGTTGCGCGGTCGCTCCGTCATTTTCTCCTGCCGTCATTTTCTCCCTTTTTCATTGTTGCCGCGGCCGGAGGATTTACCGCGGCCTGGGCATTGGCCTGCAGGGCGCTTTCCCCGGAACTTTTTTCATCGATTTCTTTTTACGCGTACCTTATGCCAATTGCGCTGCCCGTGATTTATTCAGCGCTGTTCCCTCGGCGCGGCGGCCGTCCGGCCAATTCCTTTTTGTTAATTGTCGCAGCCATGACGCTCATCCTGTGCCTGGTCGGCGCTTTTCGTGAAATCATCGGCACGGGCGCGCTGTTCGGGACCGTCGTGGCACGTCCGGCGGTCCCCTGGGTGAAAACCGTTCCCGGCGGGCTTGCGACGTTGGCGCTTTTTACCGGTGTTTTTGGGGCGTTCTCGCGCCGGCGCGGCAACCGGCAGCATGGGGAAAAACCATGAACAGCGGACTTATGGTTTCACTGCTAAGCTCATTTAATCATAATATTGTTTTTGGAGCGCTTGTCGGACTGGAAACTATTTTTCTGGTTGCGCGCGCGCCTAAGCAACGGCTACTTCCGATGTGGTGCGTACTTCTGCCCTTGCTTTGCGCCGGCGCTTTAATCGATCACAGAATGATTACCATGCTGCATTCATCGCGGTATGAATACCTTTTCCCTTTTTTTGCGACGGTTGTTGCAGCCGCGGGAGCATCGCTTGCCATGGGGATAAAAAACCGGACCGATGGAGAAGAACCGAATTTGGAAACAGATTTCCTCATGTATGCCTCGATTGCCGCGCTTCTCATGGTGTTGCCGTGGTGGACGCCTGTCGCTGGAGGGGCGCGACCGTGGCTATCATCGGCGCTTGACCTGTGGATAGGCTATGGGACCGCACTGGTGAGTTTTGCCAGTCTCGGCCCCCGTTTGTTTAATCGCGGTTCACCTTCAGGCCTTTTAAGGTATGCATTGTTCCTTACGGCCGTGGTGATCATCGCAATTGCCTTTTCAGGAATGCATGGTCTGCAGCCGATTGTATATCAAAAGTAGATGAGTTTATGAACGGCGCGGGGATCGGATGCCGCGCTGGGGGTTTGCAAAGGCGAAATTCATGGTCACGATTAAATGACCGAATCATGAAAACCTCGTGACTCAGATTTCCACCAAATCGTACTTCCTTGTTCCCAGCCCCAATTTTTCGGCATAAACAAGTTGTTTCTGGCTGTCGCAGGACGGGTGCGCGATTTTGAAAATGTCCTTGTCGCCGGCTTTTTTGAACACGACGTCGTAGGTTGCCTGGTCCACGCTCACCGGATCGCTTGAGGCGAAAATGCCCACGTCGGGAATTATGCGCGGATCGTCCTTTGCCATGCAGTCGCACTCCGCCGTGATTTTCAGGGCAAAATTGACATACGCGGTTTTGTTCATTCCGTCAAGCACGGCCTTCGTGTATTCCACCATTTTCTCCACCATGGTGCTTGCGCCCGATCCCCAGTTGACGTCCATGGCCCCTTCGGGGCAGGCGGCGATGCAGCTTGCGCATCCGATGCATATTTTTTTTTCGATAACGGACTTTTTATTTACAATCGAAATGGCGTTTACCGGGCAGACCTTTTCGCACGAACCGCAGCCGGTGCACTTTTTTATATAGACCGTGGGCGAAACCCCGCTATGCTGCGCCAACTTGCCCTCGCGGCTTGCGCATCCCATGCCGATATTTTTAAGCGCGCCCCCGAACCCCGTCATCATGTGACCCTTGAAATGACCGGCGCTTATGAAAACGTCGGCCTGCTTATAGAACTTGAGGATATGCGCTTTCTTGATAAATTTCTGGTTGATGGAAACGTTGAGACAATTGTCTTTGTTCGTTTCATCGGGAACAATGACTTTTCCCCCGCTGATTTCCGGCGTAAACCCGTGTTCCAGGGCGAGTTTTTCGTGATCTTCGGATTTTACGCGTCGGCCGCGATACAGGGTGTTGGCGTCGGACAGGATTGTCGTGCCGCCCTTGGCCGCGATCATGTCGGCAAGCACCCGGATATACAGCGGACGTACAAACCCCGTATTGCCTTCCTCGCCGAAATGCATTTTGATGACTGCCCGGTCTTGCGCGGAAACACAATCTAATACGCGGCTTTGATCGAGCAAGCGCCGGAGTTTTGATTGAACGACGGGTGTTTCGTCGGACTCATTGACAGGCACAAAGTAAACGGACGATTTCATAAACTCTCCATTTTTTTTAAAATGAATGCTATTTCCTTTTTAGTTTTTTCGGCAGCGAGCCATGTTTCTTTTACGCAATCGTCCTGATCCGCCGGCGGATGCGCCGAGGCATAATCCGGGATTATTTTTGCGCCGCGCGAATCGTCTTTTCCCTTAGAATTTTGAACGGCAATTGCGATCTGGTCCTCAAGGCCGCCGAGCCGCTCCAGATTTTCTTTTACGCTGCGCCCGGCGAAATTTTCCTTAACCATGATGTTCCGTTGATGCTCCCAGAGCCTATCGGCGGTTGGCTTGGTATACAGGAAAGAAAAAGTAGTTCGTTTGCCGTTTTTGAGCAGGCTCTTGATAATATTGAGCATTCCTCGTAAGCAATAATATTCTATATGCACATCGTACGCGGCAATCCCGCTGGCCCGGCTTTTTTCAGTTAAAAAGTTTTTGCCCAGTCCGGGTATTTCACCTTCGGTATACAATGCGCTTTTGCGCGTCACTTCTTTAAGCCTGTTTCTGGCCAGTATCATCATGTCAATTATTTCCGGGCGCAGCGCCTCGGTGCTGAATACCGCCCTTCGCGCCTTGTTTCGCGCCTTGAATTTGGCCTCGTTCCTCTTAATGGCGTACATGTTTTCCGAGAGGACCCACCCGGGGAAAATTTCATTATATGCGGGCGGAACAGTGTGAATATGTTCCGATGGAGTGTTGATAAGAGAGAAGGGAAATTCAACGCGCTGCGGAAGGGTGGTCACGCCGGTCGCGATGACGCTGTAAGGCGCATTAGTAAAGTTGGAAGGGAATTTTATGCTGGCCCCCAATCCGAAAAACATCCCTTCCCCGCACCGGATTTCCTGGTCCGGGGCCCTGGAGGTGTGGTTGGAACCAACGTTTGCGCCGTAACCCACATTGCCTTTACCTTCGGGCCAGAGGGCGGCGATAAGCAGCGCCTGATGGTGGAATCCGACAAAAGGGCCTACGAGGCTTGCGGTCACTTCGCCGGCCGCTAGTTCAGTATTGGGACCGATAATGCTCATTGAAACTTTCCCGTGGCTCTTGACGCGGGAATGTTCGGTGAGTATTGAATCGTCGACTATTGCCATGGAAGTGACGCTGCAACCCCATTGTATGCATGAATTTCGGACGCAAGCGCCGTCGCTGATTTCCACGGGTTCTTCGGTTGACGATAGAATGGTGCAGTTTTTTACCAGAGTTGCCCCGTTGATGATCGTGTTTTTTCCAATATACGTGTCTTCAATGACGTTCGTGTGCGTGAGGACACTTCCGTTTTCGACCACTCCGCTGCCAATCGCGCAGGAGTCTGAATAGTGCCGGATGAATTTATTATATGCGGACAAAAATGAAACGTTATTGCGCCGGCAGCTCACCGCTTCGGCGATGGGAAGGGTCATTTCGGCAAAAGAGAGTACTTCGCGACCGCCGGTCTCAATACCGATAATGATCTCCCGGCCGTTGCCAAACGAGGTGTTTCGGGAACAGGTAAGACCGCCGACATTGTATACAAAGGTTTTATCCTTAATTAAGTAATTGGAAATGCCGCTGTTGCATACGCAGCAATTATCGCCGATTTCAGAGTCGATTATGATGCTATTGTAAATTCCTGAAGGCAAAGCCATTAATGCTCCCGCCGCCGGAAGGTCTTTCCCGTTAAAGGCGCCGAGAATGCATGCGCCATGGAACATCGTGCCAAAAACATTGTCAGCTGTAAATCCGTTGTGGACCGAAACTTTTTTCCAATCCCGGGCATGGTTACCGTTGCTCTCAAGTTTTTTAATTTCCTTTTTTGTCAGAGGGCGGACGGCTTTGCCGAACAAACGACTTCTTGATGTTTCGGCACAAAACGGTCCTAATGAATTTAAGAATTCGGAATTCGCGGGTATTAAATTGCCGCCATTATTGAATCTATGCGCCATTATTGGTCTCTATTTAAAAGTGACCTTTTGAAGAATCTGTTTGATTTCTGCAATGCGCTCCCTGGTTTTTGGATCATTGCTTGCCTGCTGTTCAAGCCGAAGGAGGGCCTCATTGATCTGGACGAATTTGTCCCGGTAAAAATCAACGAGCATATTGCATTCATGGGTCAGGTCTTCCATGTCTTCTTTTTCACGGAATTCGATGCGTGTAAGCAAATTCCCCGTTTTTAAATTGGTGACCCATTTTTCGAATTTGTAAATTGGAACGGCTATTTTCCTGGAAGAAAAGAGCCCGATCCCCAGTCCGATAAGCATGCTGATGACTTGGGCGCCGATGATGCTCGGAAGGACGACTTCCATAATGTTTTTCAGTTCGATGTCCTGTTTTGTGTCATTGCTCATATAGTAAAAACTGCCGTTTCTTGATTTGACGTTGTAAACCAGGGACACGGTCGCCGTTGTCAACAATGCGGTCAGAAAGACCACAAAAAGGATTTCCGCGATTATCTTGTATTGCATCGATTTCTTAATAAAAAAATGGCGTATAGGCTGTCGCGCGATTTTGTCACTCATTCCTTTTCCTCTTCTACGGTTCCAACCTGCCTACCGCCTGCCTGCCGAAGCGGCAGCGCAGGCAGGAAACAATAGCGCTTAAAGGCCTCATAAGGATGACAGCGTCATTCTTATAACGGCAGGTAGGAGGGCAGATAAAAGCCCCTCGTTAAAAAATAACTATCGCAGGTCCGCTAAGTAAAATTCCTTACATGTGTTCTTTTGCAATGACCCATTTCCCTTAGACTATTATTATATAATGCCCGGCAAAACACAATCGATATTTTTGATATAAACCGTTTTATGCCACGGCTTATTAATTATTTTTTACTCGACTATGGATACTATCGCAATTATCGATTTCGGCGGGCAATATACCCATCTTATTGCGAACCGCGTCAGGCGGTTGGGCGTTTATTCCGAGATATTAAGCAGCGGTGTTGACGCACAGCAGTGCACGGAATATAAAGGTATTATCCTTTCCGGTTCTCCCTATAGTGTTTTGGATGCCGGCAGGCCCTCGTTTGACACAAGCATATTTAAGCTGCAAAAGCCCGTCCTTGGCTTGTGCTATGGCCATCAGCTCATGGCGCAGAGTTTGGGCGGCGGCGTGGTACGGGGGGTTTTCAGGGAATACGGCATCGCAAAAATTGACATTCGCGTAAAGAGCGGCCTTTTCAAAGGGCTTGACGATCAAGAACAGGTATGGATGAGCCATGGTGATGCGGTCGGGACCATGCCCGAAGGTTTCGTCGCGCTCGCATCAACCAAGGAATGCGCCATCGCCGCGATGGGTAATCCATCGGCAAAAATGTACGGCCTGCAGTTCCATCCCGAAGTCACCGATACCCCGCGCGGAATGGACATCCTCGGTAATTTCCTGGACATCTGCCAGTGCAAACGGGAATGGAACGCGGACGCTTTTAAAAAGGAAATTGCCGCTGATATCAGGAAAAAATGCGGACAAAGAAAAGTTTTCCTGCTTGTTTCAGGCGGGGTCGATTCAACCGTGGCATTTACTCTTCTGAACAATATTTTAGGGCCCGAAGGCGTTTTAGGGCTTCATATCGATAACGGTCTCATGCGTCATGGCGAATCCGACAATATCCTTGACTATATGAAGGCCCACGGCTTCGACAATCTACGCATCGTGGACGCTTCGGAGCGCTTTCTTTCGGCCCTTGAGCACGTTGTTGATCCGGAGGAAAAAAGGCGCATTATTGGCTCGGTGTTTATTGAGGTCAAGGAACAGGCCCTTGAGGACTTCGGTCTTGATCCGGCCGAATGGGTCCTCGGACAGGGGACGATTTATCCCGACACCATCGAAAGCGCGGGCACCCGGCACGCCGAGCGCATCAAAACGCACCATAACCGCGTGGACGCCGTCATGAAGCTGCTCTTAAGCGGCAACCTCGTCGAACCGCTCGCCCAGCTTTACAAAGACGAAGTTCGCGATCTCGGCGCCTCGCTCGGCCTGCCTAAAAATCTCCTCTGGCGTCACCCGTTTCCCGGCCCCGGGCTCGGCGTTCGGCTTTTGTGTTCCGACGGCATTGGCCCGACGATTGATAATTCGGTAAAGCGTCGCGTCGCTGAAATCGGGCTTAAGGAAGGGTATGTTTCGGAGGTCCTGCCGCTGCGCAGCGTCGGGGTGCAGGGCGACTCGCGCACGTACGCGCATCCGGTGCTGGTGTGCGGGGCCAAAGACTGGAAGCTGCTTGAGGGGCTTTCCACGAAAATCACCAACTCGCTCAAAGAAGTAAACCGCGTTGTCTACGGCATTCGCATAGATGGTGAGCCGCAGTACCGCCTGATAAAGGCTTTCGTAACCAAGGAGCGGCTTGCGGTTCTTCGCGCCTTCGACCATATCGTGACGACCGCGCTGAACACATTTGATGAATACAACGCGGTGTGGCAGATGCCCGTCGTGCTTTTACCGCTTGTTAACGAACAGGGGAACCAGTGCGCCGTGCTAAGGCCAATCAAATCGCAGGAGGCCATGACCGCGCGCTTTGCCCGGCTCAAAGACGAGACCCTCGATTATATCCTCGAACAATCCCGAGCTGTCAAAGGCCTGGGAGATATTTTCTGCGACGTGACGAATAAGCCGCCCGCCACGATTGAGTGGGAATAGCTGGAGCAATTACTATGATTCTTCATGTTCGGGAAGCTAAATATCTTCATGATTACATTATATGGCTTCGATTCAATGACGGAGCGGAAGGCGAAGTTGATTTGAAAGATGAACTCAGCGGCGAAGTATTTGAACCTTTGCGGGATTTTGAGCAATTCAAGCAGTTTTCAGTAGACCCTGATTTAGAGACAATCGTTTGGAAAAACGGCGCGGACATGGCGCCTGAATTTTTATATGAGAAAATGAAGGTCTACGCCTGAAATAGGCGGAAAGAAAAGCCAAAATCAGGATATTGTCGTATCTTTGGTTACCTTAAAGTATGCAGAGCTGTCATCTTGCGCAATGAAAACTAAACAGCCATTTTTAACTTCGATAGTTAGAGTAGTAT
>JBAVGL010000155.1:0-2609 GCA_049684795.1 Chitinivibrionales bacterium
AAGCTCCTTACGAAGCCGCGCGATTTCGTCATCGATCGAAGGCGGCGCGGCCTGGCCGAAAACGCCGCACCAGAGCGCGCCGCACGCTAATATCCCCGTTAAAGTCAAGGGGCGAACCGGATGTTTCATGTGTCCATGCTCTCCATTCATCGATATTTTATTTCAATTCGGAACATTTATTCCAATCGGAAGAAGGGCAAGCTTACGTTCGGCTTGCCCTTCAATAAAAGTCAAGTTTTTAAGCGCAATCCGACATAGAGTTGCCGTCCGCGCAATGGTCCCCAAATATGCGAAGTATTAAAATTACCGTCGCCGTCCCAATAGTGCGGATCGTCGCCCGCCGATCCGGTTTGAGTGTAATTGAACAGATTCTCGGCGCCCGCGTAAAGATCCAGGATGGAACCCAATTTCCAGGACGCCTTCATATTGACCACGAAAAATCCGGGGGCATGGGTAAGCTTTGGGTCGCTTGCCACGCCGTTTTGAAATACGTTGTATTGGTCCGCGTAATTGTACGGCGTTAAATCGCGGGGCGCTGTCCAGGTCATGTCTCCTGAAATGGAGGCGGGTCCGAAATTAGCTTCAGCAAGCCCGTTAATATCGGTTTCAACCGCGGCCACCGGCTCAACGGCCTTGTATTGATCGGGGATTTGCACATGTTCGAATCCTATGCCGACTTTAAGCCACGTCCATGGAAGCACTGACGCCTGGGCGTCCACGTCAAAAAATGTAAGCTGGTTGGTGTCATTGCGCAAAATCGGACGGGGCGCCGTCGAGTCATTGTCCACGTATTCCAAATTTGATACCACTGTCGCGTACGTCCCAAGCGTAATATTCCATTTCGGCCTATCAATGGAAACCGAGCCCCCAACACCGTCGGCTTTTTCCAATTTATTGACATCGATATCGAAACCATTATCCAAGAGGCCATGGTCCATCTCAAAGAACGTGAGCGGGGCCCGCCATCCCAAACCGGCGGACAGCCGCCCCGTCAAACCTTCGACAAATTCCCAGCGCAGGCTTGCCCGCGGGGCCGCGATGAAATTTTCGATTTTCGAGCCGGGCTTGTTGACCCAGTTTACTTGGATATCGTCTAAGCGCAGGGCAAGCGACAGATCGCGTTCGTGGCCAAAATTCCACAGATCCTGCGCGTAGCCCCCTCCAAAAAACGTATTATACGAATCCGGAGTGATTCCAAGTGTTTGGTAATAGTAAATCGATTGCGACGCCATCATTTCGACGTTTGCGTCTGCGCCGAGGGTAAGCGTATGCGCCCCGGAGGTCCCCTGCCAACGCAAATCCCCAACGCCGTTACGGTCCATATTGTTATAATCCGCCCCTCCCTCATATTCGGAGACTTGCGATTGACCTGCCCATCCCGCGCGCAATTGCCATATGCCCAGGTTAGGCGAAGCCCACGTCAAAGCGCCGGCGAGTTCATCGCGTTGCGTTTGAATCCATTCGATGATGTCTATGGGATTGCCGATAAAAGCGTTGCGCACATCTCCTCCCACGTAAAGGGGAACCGAATCCGCGGGCCCGACGGCGGCGCCCGTATGATTGGTAGTCACCGCCGCCCCGAAAACCTCCGAATTGCTATGCATATATCGTAAGTTCCATAACCAGTTTTCATGTATGGTGCCGTTTACCCTTAATAAGGCGCTTTCATCTTTGAGCGAGGGGGAGTCCGCGACGCCATTGCCGTGCGCGTCCCATTCTCCCTGCTCAAAGTGATGCGCGGCAACGAGGATGCCCAGTGTGCCGCTATCGCCTACCGCCGTTCCTGAAAACGAAAGACGGTTCCAATCGTTATTGCCGATCGCGGCGTCGGCCGTGACGGCTGAACGCGTAGGGTCCCGAAAGCGAACGTCCATCGCCCCGCCCATCGCGCCCGGCGCCAGAAGCGAGGCTCCTGGCCCACGCGAAATGTCAATGTCGGTGACTCCCGCCGTTGTGAGCGCGTCAACTCCATAGAAACTCGTGACAGGGGTATAAATCGGAAGACCATCCACAAGTACCGTGGTATGGTTGGCGCCGAGGCCATTGATCTGAATTTGCTTGAAGCCGCATGAACCGCATCCCGTCAGGACGCAAACGCCGGGTTCGGAGGTCACCGCCTGGGCGAAATCGTCGGCATTTTTGCGATAGATGGCCTCGGGCGTGATTATGTTCGTCGGTTGGATTTCATTGGACAGAGCGCCCAATCGGTCCAAACGGGCTTCGTTGATTTTCTGGGTAACGATATTCATCGTGTCAAGTATATGTATTTTTTGTAATGAGGAATCGGCCTTGGTTTGGGCCTGCGAAAAATTTACAAGAGCGAAAAGAACGGCAACCCCGGCCCAAAACGATGTGCGCACGGAACCACTTAAAATAATAAATTGTAAAAGCCCGCGTACGCGTCGTTGATATATCAATAATTCTAGATTGAATTTCATGTGCCCTCCGCGTTGAATGGATAAACAAATGCTCAAGGAACAACCGCCGAAAGCCTACGGGATTATTGAGGCGCTCCGTCAGAATTATACATGCGTTTTCGCGGATAATTTAGACTTAGAGCACCCAATTTACCCGTGGCTGGTCGGCAAATTAAGGCGAAGCGTTTTAAG
>JBAVGL010000156.1:0-3876 GCA_049684795.1 Chitinivibrionales bacterium
GGTCAAGGGCATATTTTTTTGACTGCAAATTGGCGAGGAAAAGGTCTTTTTCCAGCGCGGCGGCCTTTTTTTTTGTTTTTGCAAACATGTAGGGTTTCTATGTTTTTGCCAGCGCAGAGCGCCGTCAAAAAGGGTCAGGACCTGTTTGGTTTCCGGCCGGCAAAAACATCTTCGATTTTCTGCAGTAAATCCAATGGGCTGAAAGGTTTCATGAAAAAATCACTTGCTCCCGCTTCAAGCCCCTTTTCCCTGAGATTTTTATCATCGGTACCGGTGAGGATCAGCACCGTGCAATGCTTTGTAAGAGGATTACTTTTTATGGTCCTTGTCGCGTCAATGCCATTAATGCGTCCGGGAAGCATGACGTCCATGATGATAAAGTCGGGCTTTTCCATTAAGGCGGTCGCTATTGCCTTTGCGCCGTCGGAAGCTTCAAAAACCTTATATTCCTCGGTTTCAAGGGTCGCGATGACAAGTTCCCTGATTTCCCTGCTGTCGTCGACGATAAGTATCTTTTTCATCGTTAGTAAGAGGCCGGTTCCGTTTTAAAAAATTCCCATTTTAGATTGTCAACGAACAAAGCGTCGATAATCCAATGTGATTGAAGAATCCGTCAGTAAATTCCTTAATCATTATATGATCGCAGCGTAATGGAGTCAATGGAAAAATGGACGTATTGAGCGGGGCAGGGCGCTTTACTATAATGGAAAACCCCCTTAAAAATGCCTAAAAATGGCATTTTTAAGGGGGTTAATTTAAATGGTCGGTGTGACTGGATTTGAACCAGCGACCCCTACCACCCCAAGGTAGTGCTCTAGCCGGGCTGAGCCACACACCGACAATTATAAGATTTACATCCGCTTCCAGACAGGGCAGTAATATAATTCTATATTTCTCCACGATCAAGCGGAAACCGATCTTCTCCGGTGTTTTAGAGACATTTTTCTTACGTGAAATTAAGTTCATCACCCTTGATTAATCCTTATAAATTATCGTATATTAGATAGTTTTGATTCCGATTTTAATTTGCTCATTCGAATGTTTAATTTTCTCAATAGACACACTTACATGAAGGGAGCTGTCGTATTATGGCCGACAATGCAAACAGAATGCAGTCACTTATGGTGGAAACGAGGAAATTTCCTCCAACGCCGCAGGTCCAATCCAGGGCTTACATAAAAAGTTTTGAGCAATACGAACAAATGTGGGAGAAGTCGCTTAAAGACCCCGATGGCTTTTGGCTGGAACAGGCAAAAACGCTTTCCTGGTTTAAAAAACCGACAAAGGCCCTGGAATATGCCTGGGACACGAAGCGGCGCACAATCAACCACACGTGGTTCGCCGATGGGGAATTGAACGTTTCGTACAACTGCCTTGACCGCCACTTAAATACCCCTGTTGCCGACAAAACGGCGATCCTGTTTCAGGGCGAGGATGAAAATAACGTCCGTAAATTTACATACCGGCAATTGCACGCGGAGGTGTGCAAATTCGCCAACGTTCTCAAAGCAAAAGGCATCAAAAAAGGCGACCGGGTGTCGATTTACATGCCCATGGTCCCGGAACTGGCCACAGTCATGCTCGCGTGCACGCGCATCGGCGCCATCCATTCAATCGTGTTCGGCGGTTTCAGCGCGGACGCCCTTAAGGGCAGGATCAACGACTCAAGCTGCAAAATGCTCATAACGGCCAACGTTTCCCTGCGTTCGGGCAAGCACATTAAGCTCAAGGAAATCGCCGACGAGGCGCTTAAAAGCGCGCCGAGCGTGCAATCCGTGGTTGTCGTGAAAGTTACCGACGATCCGTGCGCCATGCAGACCGGAAGGGACGAATGGTATCATGACGTCATGGCTTCAGCGTCTCCCGACTGTAAAGCGGAACCCATGAAGGCCGAAGACGTGCTTTTTATTCTTTATACCTCCGGGTCCACCGGCAAACCCAAAGGCGTCGTGCATACCACCGGCGGCTATCTCCTTCATGTGGCGCTGTCGCATAAGTTCATTTTCGACGTCCATGACGACGATATTTACTGGTGCACGGCCGACATCGGCTGGGTCACGGGTCATAGCTATATTGTATACGGCCCCTTATGCAACGGCGCGACGTCGCTGATGTTCGAAGGCGTGCCCACGTATCCCGACGCGGGCCGTTTCTGGCATGTTTGCGACAAATTCAAGGTGACGGTCTTTTACACCGCGCCTACAGCTATCCGTTCGCTCATGCGCCTGGGCGACGAGTGGCCCAGGAAGTACAAACTCGACACATTAAGGGTGCTTGGCAGCGTGGGCGAACCCATCAATCCGGAAGCGTGGATATGGTATTATGAAAATATCGGCCACAAACGCTGTCCGATCGTTGATACATGGTGGCAGACCGAGACCGGCGGCATTCTCATTACGCCGCTTCCCGGCGCGCACACGCTGAAGCCGGGGAGCGCCAACAGGCCGTTTTTCGGCGTCGATCCGGTCGTCCTGCGCGACGACGGCGTGCAGTGCGGCGTCAACGAAGGCGGGAAACTCTGCATCAAGAAGCCATGGCCCGGCATGATGCGCACCATGTGGGGCGACCATAACAGGTTCATCGACACCTATTTTACGCTTTATCCCAACCATTATTTCACCGGCGACGGCTGCCGCGTCGACGAAGATGGCGATTACTGGCTCATGGGACGCATCGACGACGTGGTAAACGTTTCCGGCCATCGCATCGGGACGGCCGAAGTGGAAAGCGCGCTGGTCAGCCATCCCAAGGTTGCCGAAGCCGCGGTCGCTCCCATGCCGCACGAGATAAAAGGACAGGGCCTTTACGCGTTTGTGACGCTCGTGGAAAATGTCGCTGAAAGCGAAGAGCTTAAAAAAGAACTGATGCTCCACGTCCGCAAGGAAATCGGCCCGATCGCCGTGCCCGATAAAATCCAGTTCGCGCCCGGTCTTCCAAAAACGCGTTCAGGCAAGATCATGCGGCGCATACTGCGCAAGATAGCCGAAAACGATGTAAGTAATCTGGGAGACACATCAACGCTGGCAGACCCGTCTGTCGTTGATTCGCTGGTAAAAAACCGTCAATAGTCAAATCATATTTACAGGAGGATAAATGTTATGAGTGATGCTACGTGCATGGAAATCAAAGACACGACCGCCAACCCGGCGCCGCTCGGGTTGTTCGGCTTCGGGATGACGACCGTTCTTTTAAATATCCATAATGCCGGAATTTACGAACTCGGCTCGATGGTCCTTGCAATGGGGATTTTTTACGGCGGCATGTGCCAGGTCATCGCAGGGATCATGGATTGGAAAAAGAAAAACACCTTCGGGACGGTTGCGTTCACGTCGTATGGCGCGTTCTGGCTCACGCTGGTCGCCCTTATCGTCATGCCCAAACTCGGCTGGATAGAAAAAACATCGACCAGAGGGATGGTTTGCTATCTGGTCATGTGGGGCATTTTCACGTTTCTTATGTTTATCGGCACCTTGAAGCTGAACCGCGCCCTGCAGGTCGTCTTCGGAACGCTGACGCTGTTGTTCTTTTTGCTTGCTCTTGGAGACAAGACCGGGAACGCGTCCCTTAAAGTATTTACGGGATGGGAAGGCATCGTATGCGGTTTTTCCGCCATCTATGCGGGAATAGCCCAGGTGCTCAACGAAGTGTATGGGAAAACGGTGCTTCCGCTGGGGCTTGTAAAGAAATAGTTTAAGAAAATTTAAGGCCGCGCTTCTGATTTCCGGGCTTCTCTTCACTGGTGATTTGAAGCCCGTTTTTTTTCAATAAACGTTCAAAGGCAACGATTGTGCATTTCTTAACTGCAAGTCCACTGGCAGGTATTGCTCTGAAGCCTATTCATCCCTGTATTGAGAAAATCTGTTCTTAGATATGAGA
>JBAVGL010000157.1:0-2944 GCA_049684795.1 Chitinivibrionales bacterium
ACATCGGGCATGGTTCGTGCGGTGACGGGAACGCGGAAAGTGATGATGGGCTTATCGAGAAGGCAGAATTCGGCCAGAAGCGAGTTGGTGTCCCCGATGCAGGCGTCCGCGATCATGATGTACCGTAATATTTCGTAATCGTCGATAAAAACAAGGTCGGGGTTGTTTTTCAGCTCCATCCGGCATCTTTCGCTCATCCACGGGTGAACCGTCACCATCAGGTTGTATAGGGCGCTGAGTGAGCTGATCCTTTTGTACCACTTGTGAATGGCCGACATTCCACTCCCGTCCCATGTTGAAGAAAAGAGGAGCGTTTTCTTTTTGGGATCAAGGCCCGTGCGCACAGCAAGGTCGCGGAGTTGTTCGGGAACGATTGAACCGTCGAACACCGGGTCGATTTTAGGAAACCCGATCGCCCTAACGGTTTTTATCCCGCGTTCACGGGCCCGGGCAACGTCGGTTTCGGAGGTCATCAAAAAAATATTGAATCGATTATAATAATGGGCCTTGGAAAATCTTTTGAAATTATATGCCCCGTGCTCGAAACCTATCTTTATGATTTTTCCGCTCGGGAACTTCCATGCCATGTTTCTGAACATGATGACCGCGTCAGGAAACGAAGGCATGCGCTGTGAAGAGTACCCCATGTCTTTGAGTTTTGCACGCACCTGCCCGTTCTTGGCGACTAGTTGAACCGGCTTAAGGTATTTCTGCACCGTACGAAACAGGACAACGTCATAGGCGTCGTCGCAATACAGGACTATTTTTCTCTTTTTCCGGAATAACCGGAACAACCGCCAGGTCAAACGGTAAAACGGACTTGTCAAATAATACGATAAAATCATGATAAACTCCTGCGGCCCGGGCCGCTGACCACACGCCTTAAACAAGAAAATATATACTGTAGTCTTGCCTGTAGAATCTTTAAAGCGTATTTTAAACAGGACTATTCCGGTAAAGTCGGACAAAAAACCTTCGCGATAAAATTGTCCTCCTTAAAAGGCGGACACGTTTTTAAAGCTTCTCATTTCAAAGGGGACGTGATGAAAGCCATTATTTTGGCGGCAGGGTACGGCAATAGAATGCGGCCGCTCACCGATACCATCCATAAAACGCTTTTGAATGTGGCGGGGGAAACCATCATCGGAAGGATCATCGACGGGCTTTGCAATAATAACATCACCGACATTGTCGTCGTGACCGGCTATCGAAAGCAGGAGCTGGTCGATTTTCTTTCAAAAAACTACGGGCATTGCGCAATAACCTACGTTCACAATGAACGATACCGTGAAACAAACAATATTTACTCAATGGCATTGGCTTTCGAAAATACGGTGATCGACAGCGACATTGTTCTCATCGAATCGGACCTTATCTACGAGCCACCCGTCATTGAGCGGCTGCTTGGGTCCAAGCACCCCAACGTGGCGCTGGTTGATAAATACGCACGCGGCATGGACGGCACGGTGGTGATGGTCGAAGAAGGCGTCGTCACCAGCGTCATCCCTCCGCATTTACAAGATGAAAAATTTGACTTTTCAGACAAGTATAAAACGCTTAACATCTATAAATTCTCGAAAGATTTCTGCAATTCGGTGTTCAAGAAGCTGCTCACCTATTACGCCAAGGTCATCAACGACAATTGCTACTACGAACTCATTCTCGGCGTCCTGATTTACATGCAGCAGGAGACCATTTACGCGGAAATCCTGCAGGGGGAGAAGTGGGCCGAGGTCGATGATCCCAATGACCTTCACGTCGCCGAGTTCACGTTCAACCATTCACAGCGCGCGGCGATTCTGGAAGATGGCTTCGGCGGTTATTGGAATTATGACATCATTGATTTTTGTTTCATACGCAACATGTATTTCCCTACGACCGCGCTTATTTCGGAAATCCGGAACAACGTGGCGGATTTGCTTCATAACTATGGCTCACGCCAGGAACTGCTTGACCAGAAACTTGCCTGGCTGCTTTTGTGCGATAAAAACAACGTGCATGTCCTCAACGGGGCCTCGCAGGCTTATCCGATGCTCGCAAACCGCTTTACAAACGCAAAGGCGCTTATTCCAACGCCTACCTTCGGGGAATATCCGAAAATATTCCCGCGCGCCGAAGTGTATCGCGACGCGGTGGGGATCGATACGGATGAAATAACGGAAAAAAGCAAAAACCGCGACGTAGTCGTATTCGTAAACCCGAACAACCCCACGGGCACGCTTGTCGACACCGGGTGGATCGTTGATTTTGCGTCCAGGAACCAGTTAAAAACCGTGATTGTCGACGAGTCGTTCATCGAATTCGCGCGCTGCCCATCCGTGCTTAGCCTGCTTGAGCAATCGCCGCTACCGAATGTTATTATTGTCAAGAGCCTGAGCAAGTCCATGGGCATGCCCGGCATCCGATTGGGATATGTTTATTCATGCAATACAGCATTCAATGCGTATGTCAAGGAATCCCTGCCTATCTGGAACCTGAATTCGTTTGCGGAGTTCGCAATGGAAACCATTTTGAAGCACCGCAAAAGCCTGAGCCAATCCTTTGCCGACACGATCCGCGACCGTGAAGAATTCGCCTCCGGACTTTCCCGTGTGCCGTGCGTAAAAAAAGTGTTTCCGAGCGCCGCCAATTTTTTATTGGTTTCAATAAAACCTTCCCGTGCATCAAGCGTTTCCATTACCGAAAAACTTTTGTCTCGTTATTCGATCTACATAAAAGACATTTCACATAAGTTTTCCGATGGCAATAACTATTGCCGCCTGGCCGTGCGGCTTCCGCATGAAAATGCCTTACTTGTCAAGTGCCTTACCGAAATGGAGAAATAGTCTATCCGTCTTTGAGCTTGTTTTATAAAAAGCGTTAAACAAAAACGCCGAATTTATGTATTATATTATTATTGATATTACTGACATCTTTCAATTCATTTTAACGGGAGGAATTATGA
>JBAVGL010000158.1:0-16041 GCA_049684795.1 Chitinivibrionales bacterium
AGGCCTTTTTCCCCGGGCAAAGCGCGGGATTTCCGCCCTTGAAAATCACCGATCCCACGGTGATTTCGAAGAATGATCTTGGTAATTTCCCCGACACGACAAAACGGGTCATCGCTCTTGCCGTGCAGGACTCCTCGGCCGCGACTCCCGTGGTGTGGACGGTAACGCCTTCGAAGATCTGGAAATTTTCGTACAGCGACTCGTCGTGGGACTCGGCGCCTGCCGTCCTGGCCGATCCGACCTTGACATTTGTGCAATATTGCGCGGCCTGGGCGCGGGCGTCGGGCGATACGGCCGAGCTTTTCGCCTCCATGGCGGTGCGCGCCGCGCGAGGCGCGTCGGCCGGAGCGGCCCTTGACACGATGTTTTTTAAATTCAACCGGCTTAAGAATTCCTGGACCACGTATCTTCAAAAAGCCCCTTTTTCCCTGACCTTCGGCCCGGGCGGAACGCTGTACGTCAATTCCCAAAACTTCGTAAGTCTTTACAAAGAGGTAACCGACAGCGATAAAATCGCCATAAGCGGCGACAACGACGGCACCAAGTTCTTCAAGCGCATGACCGGCGCTGCGGACGGCAATTATCCCGACAATGTCAACGGCATCATGTTTCTGCCCCAGCCGAGCGGCGCGGCCGCGCTGTGGATCGCGTCGTCGGCTAATATCTTGCCGTCGGTCAAAAACGGCATGTTTTATTCGTATGACGAGCTGGCTGACGAACAGGGCGGCGTCCCGTTTAAGTACATCCACAGCGACAAAAAGCTGACCGGCGGGCTCAAGCAAACATACGCCTTTCCAAGCATCCTCAATTCCCTGAACGGCTCCAAGGCGATGTTCGCGTATAATCTTTCAAAGGCGTCGAAGGTCACCATAAGGATTTACGACTGGAACATGGACCTTGTCAGAACGGTCATTAATAATAAAGACCGGCCCGCGGGAAACGACCAGGCAAACGGCCGCAGCACCAATCCCGCCGAGGATACCTGGGACGGCACTACCGGTTCGGGACGGCGCGTGGCCGTGGGGGTTTATTATTATAAAATCAGCGCGCAGAGCGGGGAGCGGGCTTTTGGAAAAATCATCGTCGCTAAATAAAAGCGGAAAACGGCTTCCGGCCCTTTTGATGCTGCTGTACTCGGCCTTCCTGTGCGCGGCGTACTGCCAGGTGGGCGGGCTCGCGGGGAGCTATTTGCGTTTTCCGCTCGGCGCGCGGGCCCTGGCCATGGGCGGCGCGCAAACCGCGTCTCCCGACGAATTGTGCGCCTGGTGGGACCCGGCGATGCTTTCCACGAAGACCGCCACCGATGTCAGCGTCGGCGGCGGCCTGATGTCCATGGGAAGGACGGGAGGATATTCATCGCTTGAGTTTAAAATCACCCCCCGCGTCGGCATGGGGATCATGCCGGTTTATCTCGGAGACCCGTCGCTCAATGATCTGTACAATGAAAACGAAGAACAGCTTTCAAGCGGATCGTATACGACGCTCACCATCAAGGCGGCGCTGAGTTACCTGGTTACCAGGAAGCTGTCCGTTGGCCTTGCCCTCGATTATTACTATCAGCGTTTGCCGACCTCGTACAACGACGACGCGTCGCTTAATTATTCGGAGGCCTCGGCCGTGGGGGGCTTTGATTTCGCGATGCGCTATAAGATCAGGGAAAACTGGTCCTGCGCGGTGACGATGCAGAATATCGACATTTTAAAGGTCCTTTCGGGCAAAAGCCCGGGCGTCGAACTGGACTGGGAAGTGGGCTCCGCCGGGGATATCAACGCGTCCGTGCCCGATGTTATCGCTCCCGTGATCATTTTCGGCAATCAGCTTAACCTGAAATTGGACGGCCGGCCCTTCATATGGGCGTGCGATGTAAGCGGGTACGCCGTTGACGGGTATTTTAATAAGCTTGACCATATGGAAATCCGCCTCAACAACGGCTTCGAATGGAAGCGGTGGGACGTTTTTGCGATACGCGCGGGGTTCGGCGACGTGCTTCTGAACCAGACCGTTTTCTCGAATTCGGCCGGTTTCGATCCCCGGGTCACGCTCGGCTTCGGCGTTAACCTATGGAAAATCAGGCAAGGGCTTATGTTCAATTATGCCATCGCGACCGACCGCCTGTGGGAAGGGCTTGACCAGCAAATTGATTTGTCGTACCGTTTTTAAAGGAACACGCATGCGTCGAAACTTTTTTTGTGCAGCGCTTTTATGCCTGGCGGCCATCTTTCTTATACCCGCGCCCGGCCTTGCCCTTGACTCGCTTTCCGCGAATTCGGCGTTCCAGTTTCTGGACGAACCCGTTATACCCCGGCTGGCGGGCATGGGAAACGCGGGCACGGCCTTTGACAACGGAGGTTTTTCGTTTGTGAACCCCGCGCAACCGTATTTGAAACAGGACCAGGACATTTCGATAGGCTATGCGCCGCTGCCCGGCGACCTCACCGTGCCTTTTTTTGAAGCGGCCTGGGGTTTTCCGGACTTTTTTCTGGGGCTGCACGGGTCGAATTATGAGATCAGCAACATCATACCCGCCACCGAGCAGGGGACAAATCCGGCCAATCCATTTTCTTACGGTTTTACCCTTTTATCAATGGATGCCGGGTATAAATTCGGCCGTGGCGCCATCGGCCTTACGATAAACGGCATGCAGGAAAGGATCGAAACGTCATCGCGGTTCGGGTATTCCATAAGCGCGGGCGGGATTTACCGAATTATTCCCGGAAAGCTGGCCGCGGGCCTGGCCCTGCTTAACGAAGGAAAAACGACCGCTTTTACCTTCAGTTCCGACGTAACGGGCAATCTTGACGAACAAGGCGAGCAGGAAAACCTTCCGCGCTCCGGCCGGCTGGGGCTTGCCTACACCGATACGCTCAAGAGTTTTCCCTTTAGCGTTGCGTGCGACGCTGTATACCGGGACGTCGGGGACAAGGTGCAGGCCGCAAGCAACATCGTTCCCCGGATAACGGTGCCCCTTGGGATAGAAGTGTGGCCCACGAATTACGTGGCCGTGCGCGTGGGGAAAAGGCTGAATTTTGAGACCGAAATCATCAATTTCGGCGCGGGGCTGCGTTTTCAGCCCTTGACATTCGACATGGCCTTCGTTGTAACGCAATTGCAGGGCGACGTGGAAGTAAAACCGATGTTCGGCCTGACCTATGCCATTACCGCGGTCCCGAAACCGGCCACGAAACTGGTAATGCCTTCTGTAAAAGTCACGGACACCGCGGCAACTCAAAAAAACGCGCCTGTTCCCGAGGCCCCGAAAACTCCGGTCGATTCAACGCGCGCCCCCGCAAAGGCCGATTCTTCGTCGATACGGGGCGCCATCCAAAATGATACCCTGCATGGCGCGCCCGCAAAATGAGGCCTGTTGCGCGAAGGCGCCGTCAAAAATCATTTTTTTCAACTTTTTTCTGTTGGTTGAGGTTTTCCACTCCCGTTCTCCACTATTAGATGTTCGTTCAACAGTTTGACAAGTTCCGCTTTTGTGAATGGCTTGCAGATGCTTGCCGTAAATCCATGGTCCGCCGGGTTTTTCATGACCGGATCGTCGGCATACCCGCTTGCCACGAATACGGGGATTTTAGCGTCCTGTTTTCTGATCTCCTCAACGGCCGCTTTTCCGCCCATGCCGCCCGGGACGGTGAGGTCGAAAATCATTCCGGTCATCGTCCGGTTCGCCCTGGTTTCAGCCAGGAAGAAGTCAACCGCGTCTCTCCCGTTTTCCTTGCATACTACGGAATATCCGAGCGCGGCCAGCATGCTGCCGACGGTTTCCCTCATTACTTCCTCGTCGTCCATGACTAAAAAAACGCCGCCGCCCATGTGCCGCGCCCCTGATGGCGCCGCATCCGACGAAACCGCGGCCGCGGAAGCCGGCAGATAAACATGAAAGGCGCTGCCCTTGCCCGGTTCGGACTCCACGTCGATGAATCCTCCGTGCCTGTTGACAATTGAATAGCAGGTGGACAGCCCGAGACCGTGGCCCTTGGCCTTCGTCGTGAAAAACGGATCGAAAATCCGGGGAAGCAGCTCCCTGGACATGCCGATGCCGTTGTCCTTTACGGACAGCCTGACGTAATCGCCCTCCGGCAGCGGGGAAAGCTCTTTTTCCGCAAGGGAGATGTTTCGCGCCGTCAATTCAACGGAGCCGCCGAAAGGCATCGCCTGCTGCGCGTTGATGACCAGGTTATCGATGACCTGGCCGATCTGGTTCTTGTCGAAATTGCATGCCCACAGGTCCTGCGGCGCGTCGAAACGGCATGAAACGTTCGAGCCGCTGAGCGCGAATTTCGCCGTTTCCTCGATAAACGGGACCAGGCGCCCGGTTTTTATCACCGGAGCGCCGCCCTTGGAAAAGGTGAGCAATTGCGCGGTAAGGGCCCGCGCCCGGTCGATCGTGGTCAAAGCCTTCGACAGGTACGAGGATATTTTCTTCCCGTCGTCGGAGGCGTTGGCCAGGTCGATGTAGCCGAAAATGCCGCCCAGGAGGTTGTTGAAGTCGTGGGCGATGCCGCCCGCGAGGACCCCGATGGATTCGAGTTTCTGGCTTTTTTGCAGCTCTTCTTCCAGGCGTTTTCGCTCGGTGACGTCCAGTACGAAAGCCACGGTGGCCGGGCCGTCGGTGAATACAGCCTTTGTCAAGTACATCAGGACCGGGAACCTGGTTCCGTCCTTTCGAAGGCATTCCGCTTCGTAGCTGTCGGGCGCCGGGAGGCCCTTGGCGCGGCGCTGGATATTTTCAGCTACTTTGGGTCGGCATTCCGGAGAGAAAAGTTCCAGGGGGGCGACTTGATTCAACTCGTCAAGGCTTGCGAATCCGAATGTTTTAAGATAGCCTGGATTGGCGTAAATGATGCTCGTTCCCCGCGTGATGTTAATGGCCAGAGAGGTGTCCTCAAAAATCGTTCTGTAGCGCTCCTCGCTATCGCGCAGCGTTTTTTCCGCGGTCTTACGCTGTTTAATTTCCCGTTGCGCCTGTTCCATGTTTTTACGCGCGCTTATTACCAGAATGTCAATTGAAAATGCCGAGATAAGCACTATGACTACCAGCAGCAGGAAATCAGCCCAATAGGATCCCGGCGGGGCCGGCACGGGCGTAAACCAGCCGTTCATTTGGCCAAAAACCAACCAGCCTATCGAAGCCAGCATCAGTCCCACGTTGATTATAAAAACCCATCGGCTGAGCGCCATGCCGGTGAAAATAAGGATTATGGGAAACGCGAAAATGGAAATATCGTGATAACCCTGGCCAAATGTCGCTAAAAGGGTCACGGTGCAAAGCACGCTCACCGACAGTATCCAGCCGCTTGAAAACAAGTGCCTTCGCCGGAGCAGCAAGAACGGCACGCATTGTAAAAGGCCGCCCATTACCGCAATGAAAAGGACCTTCCGGTCGTGATAATACAGTCCGCAGAAAAAAACGACAAGGTAGGCGACCCACGACGCCGCGATGAGCATCGATAAAATGTGCGCTACTTGCCGGTCTTTTTCGTCGAAAAAAATATTTTTCTTAAACCAATGCGCCATGATGCCTCCCAATGATGATGCAAATCGTTTGCTGCGAAGACGATATCCTTTTATTATGCCATTTCGGCTTCTCAATTGCGGTGATAATTTCTATCCTTTCAATTTTAGCGGGGTTCGGATATCTGCTTGGTAATTTACCACTTACATTAATTTATGTACAAAAGTTTATGCATTTATTGTATATTTGAGGGTTACTTTATCACCCGTCAAAAATTCACGGCAACCGGCAGCAAATGAAATAATCCGGGGTTTACAATATGGGCTTTTTTCCGTTTTTTTCAAACGATCTCGGCATCGATCTGGGCACCGCCAACACCCTTATTTACGTGAGCGGCAGGGGGCTTCTGATAGACGAACCCTCGGTCGTCGCGCTTGACAAAAACACTAAATTGGTGAAGGCATATGGCCTGGAGGCCAAGCGGATGCTGGGAAGGACGCCGGGCGAC
Organism: Chitinivibrionales bacterium; assembly: GCA_049684795.1. Lineage (GTDB taxonomy): Bacteria > Fibrobacterota > Chitinivibrionia > Chitinivibrionales > FEN-1185 > JBAVGL01. Next base: position 5,970 of record JBAVGL010000158.1, read on the forward strand.
ATCGAGGCCATACGGCCCATGAAGGACGGCGTGATCGCCGATTTCGACCTCGTGGAGCAGATGCTGAAATTTTTCATCCGTAAAGTCCAGAAATACCCCTCGTTCATCCTCCGTCCGCGCGCGGTCATCGGCGTCCCGTCCGGAATCACCGAGGTTGAGAAACGCGCGGTGGTGGACTCGGCCGAAAGCGCGGGCGTGCGCGAGGTCTATCTGGTCGCCGAACCCATGGCCTCGGCCATCGGGATGGGCATTCCGGTAAGCGAACCGTCGGGCAACATGGTCATTGACATCGGGGGAGGGACCGCCGAGATCGCCGTCATCGCCCTGTCGGGCATGGTGTGCGACATGTCGGTGCGCGTGGGGGGAGACGAAATGGACGAGGCCATCGTTTCGTATTTGAAAAAGACCTATAATCTGCTCGTGGGCGAAAGCACCGCGGAGCAGATCAAGATCCAGGTGGGATCGGCGTTCCCGCTTGAAGACGAGCTGGAAATGGAAGTGAAGGGGCGCGACCTCGTGGCCGGCATTCCGAAGACGTTGCGCATAACGTCAACCGAAATCCGCGACGCGCTCAACGAGCCCATATCGACCATCGTCGAAGCGGTCAAGCAGGCGCTGGAACAGACGCCGCCTGAGCTTTCGGCCGACATTCTTGACAAAGGCATCATAATGACCGGCGGCAGCTCCCTGCTGCGCGGCCTCGACGAGCGCCTGAGGCAGGAGACCAACCTGCCGGTGAACGTGATCGACGACCCGCTCACCTGCGTGGCGCGCGGGGCCCTTAAAATCATCGAAAATCTCGACACCTATAAAACCGTGCTCCTGAACACGAGCAGAAAAAACAGGTAACAAAATCCGGCGCTGCCGTTACCCCGTGCCGATTGACTGGCCACCATGCATTGGATCATCCGATTTTTAACAACGTACCGAAATATCGCCTCGTTTCTCCTTCTAGCCTTTATCAGCCTGTGGATGATGAGCAGCGCTCCCGTCAAGCAGGGGAAAATCGCCCGCATGCTTTCCTTCAGTATTTTTTATCCGTTCCAGTTCTATATTAGCCAGACGGCGCGGATAAAAAATATCTTTTCGGAAAACAGGAAACTAAAAGAGGACAATGTTGCCCAGGCCGCGGCAATTTCGCTGCTCAAGGAACAGGCGCTGGAAGGCGCCCGGCTCGAAGGACTGCTCAAGCTCCGCAGCAATTATACCTACGATCTGCAGGTCGCGCGCGTGGTGGCGAGGGAACCGTCCAGCATTTCCCGCAGCATTATCGTCAATGTGGGGAAAGAAAACGGCGTCGCCGCGTATATGCCCGTCATCATGAGCCTCGGGGTCGTGGGAAAGGTCATTCTGGCCTTGCAGCACATGTCGCTGGTCCAGCTTCTCAACGACCCTTCGAACCGCACCAGCGTGCTTGATCAGCGCAGCAGGGAAGTGGGCATACTTGAAACGGAAAACGGCGAGGACTATTTCATACGGTACAGGACCCATGCCGACGTGGTTGCCGGCGATACCATCGTTACGTCGGGCCTGGGAGGCGTGTATTTGAAGGGACTGACCGTCGGCGCCATTTCACGCGTCGCGGAAAACCGGGACCCGCTCTTTAAAAAGGTCTTCGTCACGATAAGCGTCGATTTCAACCGGATTGAGGACGTGTTCGTCATACGGGTGAAATCGCAATGGACGTCGTTCCGCAGCGAACTGGATTCCCTGGAGCGCCAGCGATGATCATGCACTATTTAAAATGGCCGATGCTGTTTGCGGCGTGTTTCATTCTGCAAACGTCTTTCGTCCCGTCGCTGTCTATTTTCGGGGTGAAACCCGACCTGCTCATGATCATTCTGTTTTTCTTTTCCATCAGGTACGGGATAATGCCCGGCGTCTTCGTGGGTTTTTTCGTGGGACTGACCCAGGACCTGTACACGCCGGCGATCCTCGGGCAGAACGCGTTCACGAAAACGATCATCGGCGCCTGCATCGGCCTCTTCAACGAAAAAGTCATGCGCACCGACCCTTTTGTCAAAACGATCATCCTGTTCGTGATGTTCCTCATCCACGACAGCCTGTTCATGCTTGTTTCACTGGCAAAAAACACGAACCACTTTTTCGTCATGGTCCCGGACCTGTTCGTAAAAACGATCCCCCGCGCGTTGTATTCGGTGGCCGTTGCGGCATTGTTTTACGCGTGGGAATTTTTGCCGAAAACCGCCCGCAGAAGATAGCCCGCCCACATGTCAATTTCATCGCATTATCATGACGAACAGCAGGAACGGCTCAATAAAAGCATCCGCCTCGTCATCGTCCTTTCGTGCTTGTTTTTGATATTGCTGTTTCGGCTTGTATATCTGCAGGTGATCCAGGCCCAGCTCAACATCAGGCTCTCCCAGGAAAACGGGATGCAGTTCCACGTCATCAAGGCCCCGCGGGGCCTGATATTCGACAGGAACGGAAAGGTGCTTGCGCGCAACCGTCCGTCGTATTCGATCTACGTCCTTCCTTACAAACTGAAAAACCGCGCGTCGGTGATCAACAACCTCTGCAAAATACGGGACATAAAAAACCAGCCGGTGTTCGACAGCACCGATCTTGTCGACCTCCTGCACAAGGCCATGTGGCGGCGCTTCGACCCGACCCGTCTCAAGGAAGACGTTTCCATGGAAATCGTCAGCATCATCGAAGAGCACTCAATGGACTTGCCCGGCATTTCCGTTGAAACCGAGTCGAGACGCGAATACATTCTCGGCCCTTCGGCGTTCCACGTGCTGGGCTACATGAGCGAAATCCCCGAATCGCAGTTCGATTCGCTCAAAAAGGACGGCTACCACTACGGCGACATGATCGGAAAGGCGGGGATCGAAAAACAGTACGAGGCGAATTTACGGGGAAAAGACGGACAGGAATACATCGAAGTCAACGCCTACGGCAAAAGCCTCGGCCCCATTTCAACAATGCCCCGTATCGAACCCGTGCCCGGCGACAACCTGACGCTGGGAATCGACATCGACCTGCAAAAGGTAGCCTGCGATTCATTTCCCGCTTCCCTGAAAGGCGCGGTCGTGGCCCTGGACCCGCGCAGCGGCGAGGTGCTGGCGATGTATTCATGCCCTTCGGTGGACGCAAATATTTTTTCGCAGGCAACTTCGCTGCGGGCGAAAAACTGGGCCACGGTATCGCTCGATCCCAGCCAGCCGCTCAATAACCGCGCCACCTGCGGCACGTATCCTCCCGGATCGACCTTCAAGCTGATAAGCGGCGTGGCCGGGCTTGCCAGCGGCAGACTTACAGAGGATTCACGCATGCCCGCGCCCTGCCGCGGCGCCTTTCATTTTGGCGCGCGTACCGCCCATTGCTGGAAACTCGACGGCCACGGCTATCTCGATCTTCTCGGCGCGGAAAAAATGTCCTGCGACATATATTTTTATCAGGTCGGACTCAGGCTTGGTGATGAGATCATCAATCAATATGCCGCTGTTTTCAACCTCGGCCAGCCTACGGGGATCGATTTGCCCGCGGAACGGGGCGGATGGCTTTCGGGCGAAAAGGAATACAACAAACGGTTCAAATCGCGCGGATGGGTGTGGACCAAGGGCCTCGACATGGACCTTGCCATCGGCCAGGCCCAGCTCATGACGCCCCTGCAACTGGCGAACATGGTTGGGTCTCTTGGAAACGGGATCACGCTGTACCACCCGTATCTTTTAAAGGAAGTGCGCACCAGCGAAGGTGTCGTTACCATGCGTAAAGCTCCCGACCCAATCAGGGCCTTGGGCCTGGACCCGTCGCTCATCGTCACGATGCATAAGGCCATGCTCGAAGTGACGGCCGCCGGAGGCACCGGAGGACGAGCGCAGGTGCAAGGCATCCCCGTCGGCGGCAAGACCGGGAGCGCCGAAAATCCGCAGGGGCAAAAGACCCATGCATTATACGCGGGGTGCGCTCCCGTGGATTCTCCGACTATTGCCATAGCCGTGGTCGCGGAAAACGCAGGCCACGGCGGGACCATCGCCGCGCCCGTCGCGGGCGCGGTCCTTCGCTACTATTTTGCGAATAACCCGGAAGGGATAAAAATTGCCCGGGAATACGCGGCGCTGTCGGAGGCGAATAAAAAACCCCGGGGCCCGAAAAACCAGGCCGCCCAATAAGATATCATGGAAATACAAAAAAGAAGCGAATTCGACTTTTTTCTTTTGTTCCTCAGCGTCGTCCTGTGGATCATCGGATTGTTTTTAGTTTACAGCGCCACCCATATTTATGATTCCGGCCCGCTCGTGCATTCGACGCGGAACCAGATCATCTGGGTCGCGCTCGGCCTGCTCACCATTCTGATCGTCACCTCCATACCCACGCGCGTCTACTACTCGCTGTCGTATGTGTTATACGGGCTTTCGCTCCTGCTGCTGATCTATGGAGTGTTTACCGGTGTCATAAGTAAAGGGGCCGAGCGGTGGATAGCCATGGGCGGCCTCAGGCTTCAGCCCGCCGAATTCGCGAAAATCGGACTTGTCCTGGCGCTCGCGCGGTACCTGTCGACTAAAACGCTCTCCCTGGAACGGATCACCTCGTTTATCGCGCCCTGCGTTTTCATCTTCGTTCCCTTCGTCCTCATCCTCAAGCAGCCTGACCTCGGCAGCGCGCTGATTCTGTGCGCCATTTCGCTGCCGATATTTTTCTGGGCGGGGCTTACGATCCTGGAGATATTTTTCCTCACGTCCCCGATTTTATCACTGGTCCTGTCAGCCGTTCCGCTGATTTTAGCGTTTACCTCGAAGGCGCAACCGGGCATCGGGGAAGCGATACCGTGGGGGATTTTCTTCATCGTTCTCTGCGTCATCCTGTATTTGACCCGCCCGCCCATGTTTATTGTCGTGTGCGTAGTCGTCCTCAACCTCTTCACCGCGGGGATCACGACGGTGGTATGGAACGGCTTCTTGCAGGATTACCAGAAGAAGCGTATTTTGAGCTTCATCAACCCCGAGGCCGATCCGGTAGGCGCCGGGTACCAGGTTATCCAGTCGAAAGTGGCCATTGGTTCGGGGCACATTACGGGCAAGGGCTACCTGAAAGGAACTCAGACTAGGCTGTCATTCCTTCCCGAGCAGCACACGGACTTTATTTTTTCGGTTTTAGGAGAGCAGTTCGGGCTCTTCGGATGCACGGCGGTGCTTATCTTGTATCTGCTGCTTATCATTCGAGGGTACACCACCACGCAATATGTAAAGAACAGTTTTTCGAATCTGGTGATCGTCGGGTCGGTTTCGCTCCTGGCGTTCCATATATTCATTAACGTGTCGATGACCGTGGGCATGATGCCCGTGGTGGGCGTGCCGCTGCCGTTTTTAAGCTACGGCGGCTCGTTTACATTGACAATTGCGATACTCGTCGGGTTCGTGCTCAACGCCCGGTACAATAAGAAGGACTTTTAGTCCCTCTAAGCTTAAAGCGTCCCCGCGTTAAGCGGGGATGATTTAAGCTTAGAGGGACTTACCTGCCGAAGCGGCAGCGCAGGCAGGTAGGCATGTTGGCTGCTGAAAGATTATATTAAAAGGGTTCTTATTCCTTAGCAAAATCATGATAATCATATAAATCAGGAGAATCCTGGTCGGAAAGGACTACTGTCATGCACCCGGTAATTTTCCACATTTTAAATTTCCCCATCCATTCCTACGGCCTGATGCTTGCGTTGTCTTTCCTGTTCGGCATATGGTTCGCGAGCTGGCGGGCGAAAAAGAACGGGCTTGAGTCCACGGTCATTTCGGACGTAGGGTTTTATCTTATCCTGTCGTCAATCATCGGCGCGCGCCTGTATTACGTCATCCTGCATTTTGAAGAGTTCCGCGGCGACCTCTGGGGCATCATCAATCCTTTCCATGGGGGAAACCTCGGCATCGGCGGACTGGTCATGTACGGCGGATTTATCGGCGCGCTCCTGGCGAGCGTCGCCTATTTCAAAATTAAAAAATACCCCTTTTTGCCCTATGCCGATGCCGTCGCGCCAAGCATCGGGTTCGGCATTTTTCTTACCCGAATAGGCTGCTTTCTCAACGGGTGCTGTTTCGGCGCGCCCACCCATGCCTCATGGGGAATAACGTTTCCCGCGGGAAGCCCCGCGGGCGTATACCAGCACGAATGCCACGCGGCCGCGCTGTATCCCTCGCAGCTTATAGAGTCAGCCGGCGGCCTGATCATCGCAATCATCGTGCTTATCGTGGGGAGATTAAAGCCAGCGGCCGGCATTCAGTTTTATCTGGTCGGGATCATGTATTCGATCCTTCGTTTCGGCGTCGATTTTACAAGGTTTTATTCTCCGCAGGAACGGCTGGGGGCGTTAAGCCACAACCAGGTCGTCTGTATTGTGTTTTTTATTCTTTTTACGGGCCTCACGCTCAAGAGCCTGATGTTTAAAGAAGATGAGGCCATGAAAGAAGCGCCTGGTGAAGGTACGACAAAATAATCCTGTTTTTACGGCCTAAAATGCTTTTTCATGCAATATCAAGAAACGCTGCTGGACTCTTGTTCCCCAATCTCTGCGTCGTATGCCGGAATGTATTGACAAATGATAAATGGCTCTGCGGGCGCTGCGTGGACGCCCTGGCCGGGAACCACGAGCAACGCGACGCGTGCCCGCTCTGCGGCCAGAACCGGTCGCTGCGTTTATGCACGTGCGCCATCGGGTGGAAGTATCCGTTCGAGGCGGTGTATTCCATTTTTGACTTTGACGAAACACTACAAGGCATTATTCATGAAATAAAATACCGGGGCCAGAAGCGGCTGGCCCTGGACATGGGAAAAACCTGCGTCGGGCTCGTTCCCCCGTTGTTTTTTGAAGGCATGGACGCGGTCGTTTCCGTGCCTCTTCATTTCTTCCGCATGATGAAACGGGGCTATAATCAGGCGGAACATCTGGCGCTCGGGTTCGTCAAGGGAAGCGCCGCTCCCCTTGAATATCTTCAGCGCGTTCTCATACGAAAACGGCCCACAAAAACGCAGACGAGGCTTTCCCGGAGAACGCGTCAAAAAAACGTCCAGGGCGCGTTTATCGTTTCTCCGCGGAAAAGGAAAATCATTGAGAATAGAAATATCATCCTCGTTGACGACATCGTCACCACGGGCGCAACGACCGCTGAGTGCGCCATCGCGCTCCTTGCCGCCGGATGCGGTAAAGTAAGGGTGCTTTCTCTCGCGAGGGATTAGTCTCTGTAGGCGAATTAAATACGCGTTTAGCGTAGATAATTACCCGTACAGAACCTTATCTGCCCTTAGGCAGGTTAGTCTCTGTAGCTGAATCATATACGCGTCCAGCGCATACAATTCCTGCGTACAGAGACTTATCCACCTTGTGGGTTAGTGAATTTAAAATGCCCATGACTTCCAGAATCATTCTCCACATCGATATGGACGCGTTTTTTACGTCCATAGAACAGCGAGATAATCCACAATTTGTAGGTAAGCCTGTTATAGTCGGAGCACAACCCGGTCACCGCGGGGTCGTGGCCGCCGCAAGCTACGAGGCCCGAAAATTCGGCGTGCATTCCGCCATGCCGATATCCGAAGCATTTAAAAAATGCCCCGCGGGTGTTTTCCTGCGGCCAAGAATGGAAGCATATATAACCGAATCCCGTCAAATTATGGATATTCTTTTATCGTTTTCCCCCACTATTGAACAGGTTTCCGTGGACGAAGCGTTTCTCGATATTACTGGAACGGAGAAATTGTTCGGCCCTCCTTATGAAACAGCACAAAAAATAAGTAAAACAATAAAGGAACAAAGAAAATTGACCGCATCCATAGGGATTGCACCCAATAAATTCCTCGCTAAAGTGGCTTCGGACCTGAACAAACCCGACGGAATCACTCAGGTGCCATTCATCCAGGATGAAATAACAAAATGGCTTGGTCCAAAACCGGCGGGGAAAATCTGGGGGGTTGGGAAAAAAACGGAAGAAATATTGCATGGGATAAATGTCAACACCATCGGAGATCTGCAAAAACTGAACAAGGAATTTCTTGTGACTCGGCTTGGCGCTTATGGTGAAACATTGCACGATCTGGCATTCGGCATTGATAATAGACCGGTGGAGAACCGTGAAGACAGTAAGTCGATATCGAGGGAACATACATTCGAAAAAAACACTATCGATCGTGATGTGATAAATAAAATTTTGCTTGTTTTATCCCAGGACGTCGCTCGGCAAGCAAGAAAAGCGCAGACAAAAGGAAAAACCGTTGTTCTCATTTACCGGGGGATAAGTTTTACAAAACATACACGACGGATTACCCTTCCGGAAGCTACAAATATCGCTAACGATATTTATTCAACAGTCCTTAAGCTGATTGGAAATTTTCCGGAAAAAACGGAATTCAGATTGATTGGCGTGGGCGTATCCGGATTTGAAGAAACCGTCCAACTCGATTTGTTTAAAACTGATACTCCGAATAAATCATGGGAAAAATCAGAAAAAGCGATTGATAACCTTGCGCAAAAATATGGGAAAGACGTGGTCGTCCGCGCACGAGAGTTGAAGTGATGCCAAGAAAGATTCTAACCATGGTAAAGTCGCAGAAAAATGCAGATGAATAAAATGATTTATCAGATTTAAAAGAAGTCAAGCACAATTAAATCCTTATTCAAGTGGCTCTCTTAATTATCAGAATGTATTTTTTGCTTCGATTGCGGAGGACTAGGATAATGGTAATCCGGCGGTCTTGAAAACCGCTACTTTTTGGTAAATTTGCGGAATTTAATGGTATAAAACCGAATAACGCCACAATAACGCCACAATTTCAGCAATCATGGTACTTCGTTTTTCTTTCCTTTTTTGATTTACTTTTACGAATTTTAAAATCCTCATGGCATAAATGCAGATCGTAATACTTCCATCATTGTTGCCGCTCATTTCAACTGTCCTTGAAGACTGTTTTTTCTTGTACTCGGCAATGATACCTATGCTCTATAACTCCAAGACCTTTTTTAATTTCTCCAAGGCAGACGTATGTTTTTCTTTTGGAATTTTCTTTATGTTCGTCAGCTTCCATTGTAGAGCGGGAAGTTTATCGATTCCATCAATTCCCAGCAGGTCCCATTGTGGCTCTCCTGATTTTATTGAAACTAGGAACTGTCGCTCTTGTCCGGTTAAATCCTTGGAAATCGTCGAGACCGGTCGTTCACGAACATCCAATAGCTCTTCATAAGTGACCGGATGTTCCGTCATGCCTTTGAATTCGTTTTCAAACACTTTTCGCATGTCCAAATACTTCGGGGCCAGAAGCTCTGACATAGGACGGTCATGACAAGCAAGGTACACAATAAAAGCCTTGCGGATTTCCGAAGTTATTCCCTCATTTTCAAAAAGTATCTTGATGTCGAACAGATCTCGAGGATGCTGGCGATCCAACGCGGCACATATTTTTCCTCCGTAAAGATCCGGGATGGCGAGTGTTTTAGCTGTCACATGCATGTCTATTTTAAATCGTTGAGACAAGGCCCTGCTGATCTCTCGTTCCTGCCCAGGAAAAACACTGCCACGAAGGACCGTATTTGTCTCAAGAGTAACCGAGGCAGTCCCTGAATTTACATATAGAGAAACAATGTGTTCACCTGCCCGCTTTTCTTGAATCTGACATCCCGGCATTTGAGAGCGTATTGTTTTTGCAATGCTCTTCATACCCGTGCTGATTGCATTGAGCGACGTAGTGCGATCGGCTACTTTTCCATAGACGAGGTCTATATCAACGGAAAGTCGAGGGATATCGCGAACAAAAAAATTGATTGCTGTGCCGCCCTTTAGAAAAAAATCTTTTTCCCGAAAGACTGCAGGCAATAGTTGAATGAGAAGGCGAACTTGGTCAAGGTATCGAGGTTGTATCATGCCGCTTGTTCCGTTCGATGCCAGGATCTCGGCACGGTTATTAGATAGTGTGGATGCAAAAAGCCGCCGGAAACAAATTGCCTCTTTCCTTTTCCGATGTCTATTCTTTTTAAATCCAGTTTTTTTAACCAGGGGTGATTCGCTTGCTCGGCCAACACAAGAAAGAGTCGCTTGACTTTTACGGAACGACAAGCTTCAAGTAATTG
>JBAVGL010000159.1:0-33264 GCA_049684795.1 Chitinivibrionales bacterium
GAAGTGGACGGAATCGGAAAAAAGATTTTCCAAAAGATACAGGAAGCGTGGCAGCGGCAGAAATCCGTCCGCGAGCTCATGCTTTTCCTTCAGGAATGCGCTATAACCGTCAATCTGGCGCATAAAATCTACAAAGCATACGGGCGCTCGGCGCAGGAGACCATTTCCCGCAACCCGTATTGTTTGATCGACGATATCTGGGGCGTCGGGTTTAAAAAGGCCGACGGGATCGCCCAGAAGCTTGGGTTTTCCCACGACTCCTATAAAAGGGTGCGCGCGGGCCTGACGCACATCATGCGAGAAGCAAGCGCCGACGGGCACACCTATCTTCCCAAAACGGAACTGATCGCTGCCACGGCGAATTTACTTGAGGTAAAGGAAGAACTTGCGCTGTTTTCCCTGGACCATTGCATCGGGGAAAAAACGCTGATCAATGAAGACGACCGGATATTCCTGCCGGTGTTTTTCGAGGCCGAATCAACCGTTGCCCGCCTGCTTGCAGCCAAATCCGGCGCCGGAAACGCTTTTGTTGCGAAGTATTCCTCGGACGCGGCGGACGCATGGCTCTCCTCATACCGCAAACGCAGCGGGTGGAGCGCCGACCCGAAGCAGATTGAGGCCGTCAAGGCGCTTCTCATGCATTCCCTGGTCGTTCTGACGGGCGGGCCCGGAACGGGCAAGACCACGACCTTGCAGGTGATCGTTTCATTTTTCCGCGAACACAATGTCAGCGTCGCGCTCGCGGCCCCGACGGGCAGGGCCGCCCAGAGAATGGGAAACATCGCGGGACTCAAGGCGAGCACCATCCACCGGCTGCTGGAATTCCGGCCGGGGAAAGGCTATTTTCATTTTGCGCGGAATGAGGACAATCAGCTTCCCCTCGGGGTTTTGATCGTCGATGAAGTTTCGATGATCGATATCGTGCTCATGCGGAGCCTTCTGTGCGCCCTGAGGCCCGACACCGCGCTTCTGCTGGTGGGAGACAGCAACCAGCTCCCCTCGGTGGGGCCGGGAAACGTACTGGCTGACATCATAGCAAGCACTACCATACCCCATGTTGAGCTCACCACCATTTTCCGCCAGGCGGCGCAAAGCCGGATCGTTATGGTCGCCCACGAAATAATAAAAGGCAGCGCGCCAAGCTTTTCAAATACAAAAGAGGGAAACTGCTTTTTCATTAACGAAGAAGACCCGGAAAAATGCCTTTCCACGATCATAGAGTTGGTTTCCAGGCGCCTTCCGAAGCACTACGGTTTTAACCCCGTTTTCGACATACAGGTCCTGACGCCCATGCATAAGGGGATCCTTGGAACGCAGAACGTCAACCGTACGCTGCAAACTATTTTAAATCCTCAAGGAAAAAAGCTGGTACGCGGGGAAATTGCCTATACCCTGGGCGACAGGGTCATGCAAATTCGCAACAACTATGACCTGGGCGTTTTCAACGGGGATATCGGCTATGTCGTCGACATCATTGACGACAGCGAATGCGTGGTCGATTTCGACGGACAAAAAATCCATTATGAACAGAAGGACCTCGACGAACTGGTCCACGCCTATTGCATCAGCATCCACAAGAGCCAGGGGTGCGAATTCAGGGCGGTCATCGTCATCATGATGACGCAGCATTATATTCTTCTGCAGCGCAACCTCCTGTATACAGCGATAACGCGGGCCAGGGATTTGTGCATACTTATCGGGACCCCGAAAGCCGTCGGGATCGCCGTATCAAACAATGAGGCATTTCACCGGTATTCGCGTCTGTGCCAGCGTATTCAGGCGGCAGTCAAAGGCCAACAACCATGAACGCCGACCCCGATTTTACTCTCCTCGTACGGACGCTTGAAAACTGCGGCGTGGAAATCAGGACCGAAAAATGTGAAGGTGAAGGCGGACTGGTGCGGATACAGGACCGCCATGTGTTATTTTTATCCGTTTACAGCCCAATCGAACGCAAAAAAGAAGCGTGTCTTGATGCGATAAGAAAGCTCATGCATCCCCGTATGCATGTTGCGCCACGGATCAGAAAGCTTCTCGGCGAGGAGGAATGGGATGAATAAAATAAAGGTCGGCGTCATCGGGGCGGGCGTACTCGGTTCATACCATATCGGCAAGTGCCTGGCGAACCCTGATGTGATGTTTTGCGGTTTTTACGACCTTGCCCCCGACCGGAGGCTGACGGTACGGGAAAAATTTCAAGTACGCGGCCATTCCGATCTCGGTCCGTTGCTTTCGGAAGCGACCGCGGTCATCATAGCGACGCCCGCTTCATCGCACATGGACATCGCGCATCGATGCCTTGAACAAGGCAAACATGTGCTCATAGAAAAACCGCTTGCCGCGTCCTTTTCCGAAGGCCTGTTTTTAGTCGAATGCGCTGAAAAACAGGGCGTTGTTCTTCACGTGGGGCACTCGGAAGCATTCAACGCGACATTCGCAAAGCTGCTTTCCTACGATCCCCGCCCGCGGTTCATGGAAATCCACCGGTTGGCCCAATTTTCGCCCCGTGGCACCGACGTCCCGGTGGTGCTTGACCTTATGGTCCACGACCTGCAGTTGATCATGCGATTGTGCCATGAAGAACCAAACTGCGAGAAAATCGCCGCGACCGGCGTCCCGGTGATTTCCGATGATATCGACATCGCCAATGTCCGGCTTCTTTTTCCCTCAGGGTGCGTCGCGAACCTTACCGCAAGCCGTATTTCGGCAAAACGAATGAGGAAGATCAGGATTTTTTCAAAAGACAACTACTTTTCGGCTGACCTTGACAAAGGTGAAATAGACCATTATTTTCTGGACCCCGGCGCTCCCGCCCCGCTTGGCGTCCCCTTTGTTTTTAATAAGGAAACCGTTGCGCCCGTCGACGCTCTTGAGGCCGAACAAAGGGCTTTTTTCAGGGAAATTACAGGCGGGGGATCCGGCGGCGTTCCGGGAAAAGAGGCCCTGGCGGTGCTTAAGGTCGCCGACTGTATCATGCGACAGCTTCAGGCAGGGGTCTAAATCGCCCTTCAAAACGAACGCAAAAAATCAGTCTGCTACTAATAAGAAGGCCGCAAAAATTAAAATCTTTTCTATCTTGAAATTTTTATCTTGAAATAATATATTATAGTATCAGCGGGATTCCGGCAAGATTAAAGAAAAAGGATTAAATTTTGCGCCAGTAGCTCAGTTGGATAGAGTGTCGGCCTCCGAAGCCGAAGGTCGTGGGTTCAACTCCCTCCTGGCGTATTTTTGAAGCGCAATCGCTGCCATTGGAGTATATCCCTGCGTAAACATTCATAAGAGGGGGTAGTTATCAAATTCAGGGCAAGAGTAAGCGGCATTTTCGAGATCATCCAACCGGCATTGGAAAAGGGTGAGGTTTTTGATTCCAACCTTCTGAAAGATACGCTAAACTCTTTTATCGCGGAAGGTAAAAGGAACTTTGCAATCGACCTGTCACCGCTGGACTACATTTATTCCGACGCGATAAATGTGATTCTGGCGCTTAATCGACGGATACTCGACGTGAGCGGACGATTGTCCCTTCTTTCTCCGAACCCCGAAGTAAGAAGCATTCTGGAACGGACCGGGCTCCATAATATTTTAAAAATCTACGAAACGGAAACCGACCTGCTTCGAAGTTCCGAAGACATCATCCTTCAAACGACGCGATTCAATTTATCGGACCTTAAAAGTTACCAGCAACCGCCGCCGCCGAAATCCGAATTTGATGATTTCAAGTCGGAAATCAGTACTGCAATGGCCACGGAAGGTCCGGGCCAATCTTCGGAAAACGCGGGGCCTTACGGGGCGCTTGACACGGAAATCCCTGACGATTCGTTTGCCTTGAAACAGGAAAAACGCTATGAAGAACCGTTCGCTCCTCCTCCGCGTCAGCCGGCCCAACCGTTCCAGGCCCAAGAACAGGACTTTGGTCCATTGCCGCCTCCACGACGAAAGCAACCCGTGCAGCCCCCTCAACCGGCTTTTGAAGTGGAGCCCGAAACGGCACAGCCTCAAAAGCGCCAGCGCGAAACCGCACCTGAATTGCCGGGAGTCAAGACCGGGCATAAGGCCGCCGACCGGGACTTCGATCGTTTTTCCCGCGAAGACCGCGACGAAGAATTTGAGGATGAAAAACCAAAACGTTCATTAATGCCGGTGATTATCGGTATCATTGTTTTGGTCATTGTAGGGGCCGGTATAATCGTGGGATATTTTTCATTTATCAAAAAACCTGAAAAACAGGTTACCCTTCAAACGCCGGTAACTTCGGCGCCGGTGCCGCAGACGATGCCGGAATTGTCCCAACCGACGCAAACGCCAGCGGCGGCCGCGCCCGCGCCTGAAGTTGCAGCGCCGCCACCGGCGCCGAAAGCCGTCGCACCGGTTGAGCAACCGGTTGTGAAACAGGCCGCCCCAAAACCGACGCCGTCCAAATCGAGGTCCGCTTCAAAACTTCAAGCTTCATCGGGAAAACTTTCCATTGTTTCAAGACCTTCGGGCGCTTCGATTATTGTTGATGGAAAAGTCCTTGGCTCCACTCCTTATAAATGGGTTGATCCGCCTCAGGGTGGTATGGTTATCACGCTTTCGAAGCAGGGCTACATTGACGCCGTTAAAACACTAGACTATACCGGAGGAAATAAAACTGAATCGGTGACACTTGTCAAAGAAGCTCCCGCTCCAAGATCAGAGCCCGTCGCACAGCAACCGCCGTCCGAACCTTCGCCCGCGCCAGCGCCAGCTCCAGCTTCAGCTCCCGAACCTGCACCGGAAGTTTCCGCGCCGGCTCCGGCGCCTGCCCCGGAGCCGGCACCGGCTGCGGCGCCGTCCGGCGAAGCGGCAACTATTTTCATTTCATCCATGCCGCCCGTTGCTGATGTGTATATGGACGGGAAATTGATCGGCAAAACGAATATTTCCAAATTAAATGTGGCCGCGGGCACGCATTCCATGAGGTTTGTCAAAGGCACTATCGAGGTGACTGAAGATATGACCTTTAAAGCCGGCGATAACCCTTCACATTTTTTAATTCTCAAGAAATGACAAAAAAATCTATCGGAATTATCCGCGATTTTTAAGCGGATAATTCCGATTTAGACAACTTTCCCCCGCCTTATGACCACCGACAGCATCGTTCTTGACAGAATACAATGCGCTTTTCTTGATTCCCGGCGGGACACCCGTTATTTACTTCCGGCATATACCTTTGTGCTCCAGGGGCGATTCGATCGAGGATTTCTTCAACGTGTTCGATTTGAAGGAATACTTTTCATCCCTCGATTATTACCCTATAGATAAAAAGCATATCCGTTGCATACAGGGTGCTTGATTTATTCTTTTCAATAACGTATCTTATATAACTTTTAGTCACAAAAATCCATGGCGCTTTAGCTCAGTCGGTAGAGCAGAGGACTGAAAATCCTTGTGTCCGCAGTTCGATTCTGCGAGGCGCCATATACAAGAAGGGCCTGTGGTAGCAATATTACAGGTCCTTTTTTGTTTCACAAGAATCGAACTGCTATGGCCTATGACCAATCCGCAGTTGATGACAGGCTGCCCCCTCGATTTTCATACCGCCACCCGCCATAATCGTACGATAAGCGACTGAACGGCCCACAGAGGAATGCCTTTACTTTTTGCAAGACATACAAGACGTTCTATGTCCTCTTTTGATTGCCTCAGTTCGTGCCTTCATTATCTCCGTCATCTCTCACATTTCGCTTATGTCAACCTTGTCATACCAATTGAACATACTGTCAGTATGATGACCGGTCTAGGCACGAATGACGCTTCGGTCATGCCCTTCGCGTCGTTTGCGGACCATACCGCAATTGCGATGCCAACGTCCTGGAGGGCCCCCTTATTTTCGATGCATTGTTTTCCACTGGCATGATTATTGCAATGTATGTGGGCTTCGACAAATCGAAAAATCGGTGCATAGATGAAAGCAGCGGTTGACAAAGATATGTGTATCGGTTGTGGCTTGTGTGTAGACGCATGCCCGCAAGTCTTTTCAGTGGAGCAGGACGGCAAAGCTGTAGCGAAAGACTCGTTGGTGCCTCTTGATATCGAAGCCTCATGCCGTAATGCCGCGCCGCAATGTCCTGTTGAAGCCATCATGATTACGGAATAACCATAGTATAACCGGAAGGAGAAATGTCGAATGCAGCCGCGAGGTCCACTAATGACTGAGCATCGCCTTATCGAGCGCATGATTTCATCGATAGATAAAGAGATAAAAAGAATTGAAAAAAGTGGCATTGTAAATCAAGGATTCATTGCCATCGCTGCCGATTTCATTCAAATTTACGCCGACAAGACGCATCACGGCAAAGAAGAGGAAATATTATTCAGGGATCTATCCAAGAAGAAGCTTTCCGATAATGACAACATTATAATGAATGAACTGATTCAGGAGCATATAATTGGCCGAACTACTACGGCAAATCTTGTCAAATCGGCTGCCGCATATCAAAATGGCGATAAGGCAGCCCTATCGTTAATTACACAAAGCCTACAGAAATTTGTTGATTTTTACCCAAAACATATTGAAAAAGAAGACAAAATCTTTTTTCCTTTGTCTATGAAGTATTTCTCAAAAGCAGAACAACAATCAATGCTAAACGAATTCTGGAAATTTGACAGAAAAATGATACATGCTAAATACAAATCTATAATTGAGACTCTTGAAAGATAGAAATTAATAGCAAAGGGACTATTATGACAGATTATAAGATAAATGCTGAATGGCGGTTAAAGGGAGATGATTTTGCCCCGGACATTTACAACCGCGATCATATATTGGATTTTGGCAATCAGAATCGTCTTTGTGCTTCAGCAACTCCTAAAAATCGAACTTCATCCATCGGTGGTTTTCTTTCATGATAATACGCCCACGCAAGATGAATTCGCTCGCCTTCAACATCGTGCGCATGAAGCCTGTTCTATTGCCAATTCATTGGCGAATTGCGTAAAGGTGATCACCATCGCACACTTTGAAACTACTGAGCATTTTGGAGATTAAAACCCAGGCGTAAGCCGCCAAGGAGATACCTTACCTATGCATCAAGGAGTAAATATATGGGAACTATTGAAAAGCAATGCACCACACGCAAAGTTGTGATTGTGGGCGCAGGTGACGTAGGAGCTTCTTTTGCTTATGCGCTCCTTCAGAGCGGAACTGCCGAGAGCATTGTCCTGATTGATGCACGGCAAGAATTGGCCGAAGGCCAGGCTCTTGACTTGGCGCAAGGTCTTCCTTTTGTTTCCACGACGGTTGTCCGGGCCGGTTCGCCGCAAGATTATGCCGACGCTGCCGTTATTGTGATTACCGCAGGATCAAAGCAAAAGCCAGGAGAATCCCGTCTCAATCTTTTGTCCCGAAACGCGCATATAATCGGCCAAATTATGGACGAAATAAAAGCCCATGAATCGCAAGCCGTTATCGTCGTAACCTCTAACCCGGTGGATGTTCTGACCTATACTGCGATCAAAAAGACCGGCTGGTCACGAAACCGGATCATGGGCTCCGGGACTGTGCTCGACAGTGCAAGATTCAGGTATTTGCTTAGCGAACATTGCGGTGTGGATGTAAGAAGTGTGCATGCATATATTTTGGGGGAACACGGGGACAGTGAAGTTCCGGCCTGGTCAATGACCAACCTCGCCGGAATGTCAATGGACGACTATTGTCCGGCTTGTCACAAATGCGGAGACTGGAGCAAGGAACGGAATCGAATTGTTACCGAAGTCCGGGATTCAGCCTACCATATCATTGCGGCCAAAGGTTCCACCTGCTATGCGATTGGATTGGCATTGGTGCGAATCGTTGAAGCCATCCTCCGCAATGAACACAGTGTCCTGACTGTATCTACATTGCTTGACGGAGAATATGGGCTGAATGATGTATGCCTGAGCGTTCCCTGCATTGTTTCTCAAGCGGGTGTCGAGCGGATTATTGAGGGGAAACTGACGGACGGCGAGCGAGAGGCCCTTTATGCGTCAGCATCCGTGATTAAAGAAAGCCTGATCCAACTGTCAACCTCAAATGAATAGAAGCATACCCAAAGAAAGCCTATCGCCACTGGTAATGACCATTGGTCATTCCACACACCCTGTTGAGGAATTTATTCGTCTGCTTCAGGTGAATAGTGTATCCTGCGTCGTGGATGTACGCACGATTCCGGGTTCCAGGCACAATGCGCAGTTCAACAAGGATTCCTTGCCGCGATTATTGGAAAAAGAAGGCATTGGGTATTTACACATGCCTGGACTTGGAGGCTTGCGTCATGCGAAACCAGATTCGCACAACATGGGCTGGCGCAATGCCTCTTTTCGAGGTTTTGCCGACTACATGCAAACGTCGGAGTTTGAACAGGGCCTCGAAGAATTGATCCAGCTGGCGGACCAAAAGCAAATCGTTTTGATGTGCGCAGAAGCGGTTCCGTGGCACTGTCATCGTTCTCTTATTGGAGACGCATTGCTTGTCCGTGGAATTCGGGTTGAGGATATTATGAGCGCGAAGGGGCGCAAACTCCATACTCTTACGCCATTTGCTAAAGTTGAAGGCACAAAGATAATCTACCCCGATGAATCTTTGCTTAAAAGAATATGAACCATGACGATCAGAAGGGGATATTTTTGCCGCAGATACCTGAACAAGGTGTATTTTAGAGTTTCGGCAATCATTAATTCTCTTTTTTTGAGGCAATTATGAAATACCTTCGGCAATCATTCCCAGTATCTATTTATTATGCATATTCTGCTTGCTGTGTTTGCCATAACGCTAATCGGATGTGTAGAGTCAATTTCAGTTCGTACAACTCCCCCGCTTCCTGCTTATGAACACTCCCCGACTGGCCCGTGAAATAAAAACTGTTGACACCATGATTCTTCTTTACTGTAAGAAAGTCCATAAAACGGTGGTCGGACTTTGCGGCGAATGCGAGGCGTTACAATCGTATGCGCATGCGCGGCTAACAAAATGTCCGCACGAGGAAAATAAGCCCAAGTGCGCCAAGTGTCAGATCCACTGTTATGCGATAGCGCAGCGGGCCCGGATCCAGGCGGTAATGCGTTACAGTGGCCCGCGCATGCTTCTGCACCGGCCGGACCTTGCCGTGCAGCATTTATTGGACTGATACAGAACTGCTCCGACACCAAGTTATGGATAACTTCCGATGTCTCTATGGTTGATCAAAGTACTGCTGATTGTTTTTATCATTCATGGCATGATTCTTCTCGTCCTGAATGTTAAAAACAAAAACGGTTATTGCCTTGCAGGAACCTCCTTCTAACTTTTTACCGTTCCTGCTTCTTGCCATTTTCGTACCACCGGGTATATGCCCCTTCTCGGTTCATCATTACAAAGTCCTCAATGGAAAAAAACGATATTTCGCTCGCAAAACATTAAAAAAACCAAAACGAAATTCATTCAATATCATAAGGAATACCGCATTTGCGCCCCTGAACATTATCGCGCCATTAAAAACGGCGCCGCAAGTTCGGTCCCGTCAATGTTCGCCTTAAGCAGGAACATGCCATGCGCCAAAGGGGCGCTAAAAACGCGGTCTAAATCGATGACGATCTCCGGGTCAGCCGCGCCGACGCTGCCGTCATAGACGGTTTTAATCTTCTTGCCGTCAACTCGAAAAACGGCGATAACGCAGCGGCGCATTTTCGATGGCTGATTGTCAAGCGCCGCGAAACGCACCGTCATACGGGAACCGGTCATGCCCACGGAAAAAGCCCGGTCCGCCCGACTCTGCCTGAAAACCGTTGCCGACGAGGCCTGCTCGACGATATGCGCCGTCCAACCTGCCGCTTGGGCGGCGCTGTCGGAATGGAACATTACCGTAATGCTTCCGTCCGGCGCCGACGACGCGACCGCCGGAGGCGCGGCGTTTCCGCTATAGCTGCCCACGGGCGTAAGGCCCGCATTGTTTCCGTTGTAAATGGTCAACGCGTCCGTTCCCGTTCCCACGATGGCGAATGATGAAAACGTCATGAGCAATTTATTTCCCGGCGTCAGCGGATAAAAGGTCGTAACGCCGCCGAAGTTCGCGCTGTAGTTCACGGACGGTCCGCCGTCGTCGTAAAAATACGCGTCGTGGACCCTGAATTCAGCGAAGGGCGTTTTCCACATGATGCAGGTGTCAATCACCGGCAATTCCGTATCGCGATATGCAGCCACGACAACGGGGTTCCAAGCGGCCGGAATGGTGATGTTTGTTGCGGGCGACATAAGATCCGACACCAGGGAGCCCTCGCTTCGCCAACATTTGAAAACTTTTCCCGCGGGCGCGGCGCCTGCGACAATGGGCGCGGATTGCCCTGAAGTAAATGACCCGCTTCCCTGGCCCCGCACAACGTACAGCGTTTTTTGCGTTCCCGCGCCCGCCGCCCCTATGGTGAAGGTCATGGTATCGCTTATAGCGCTTATGTTCGTAATCGACAACCCCGAAGCCGTGTTATTGTTCCAGTTGGTATTAGGGTTTGAGGTCGGCGTAAGGGCCGCGTTATTGGTCGAATAGAAAAAGTCGGCCGGTTTACTTCCCGGAATAGGCCAGTTCGTGGAGTCAAGCTGAGGCAGACCGTCGGCCTCCAAGGCCTGCAAGCAAAGCGGAAGCTTGGGAGGAGCATTGGTCCTGACCGAAGCGTCAAAATGAAATGCCTCGACGCCTTTTCCGGTCAGAACACTCCATCTGCCTTCGTTTTTCCGGTTGACCCACATGTAATATTCATTGGCTTTATTGGGATTTTTATACCGAAACGCGTAAAACGGATTTTTTATGGCCCTAAAGGTTCCCGTGCTCGTATTATCAAAATCAACCACGTCGGTCCATCCCTGGTCTTCGGTGAATACCTCGCAATCTGGAATCGGGTTTTGGTCGTTGGGCCTGCTGCCCATAAGCCCCACCATGTCCCCGCACCCATAGCAATCGGGAAAGCCGAACAACATATGTCCGTTTTCGTGGCAAAAAACGTAGAGTCCGAGCTGCGTACCGATATCGGTCATTTCGTAATTTGTTATGGTCACGCCGTCATATTTTTCAGTTCCGCCATACGATCCCGAATGCGGCCAGAGCGGGTCGCCGAAATTCGGCCCGTTGCCCGCGTAAAAAATATTCATGCCGTCGGTATGCCCCGCATGGTTATTGTCGAATTTGGAGAAATCGACCGTGGTATCGAAATATTGAAGTGTCGCTTTGATAAGTTCTGTGGCGGTCGCATCGCTTGTATTATAGTACGTAAAAGCCTTTGGCGCCCGAAAGTATTGAACGGTTGCGGTTGGAACGAAATTCATGCGGCCGCTGGAACAATCGAAATAAAAATCCCGCACCGATCCGTTATTCCCGCCGCCCGCATAATTTTGCCTGGTAAGAAAATTCTGGATTTCGGACACGGGAATAGTGGAGGGCCTATCGGGAAAATCGATCAGTAACGCGCACCCGTTAATCGTGCCGCTTCTTCGCGTGTATACGCCGGTGGTTATGCCCTTTGTCTTATAAAGCGCGTTTATTTGAGGGGCCGGATTGGCTGCGGCAAAGTCGGCGATTCTCTTTTCGTCCACGGCCGCGCTTCGGCGAAGGTGCTTTGAAAGCGGAAAGGACGGTTGCCCGCCCTGGACGTAATGCTCGGAAGGCGACAAACCCAAGCCGCCATCTTTGATAACGGCATAGCAATACCAATCGCTTGCGTTGTCCTTGACAAGAGTATATCCGTCGACCGACTCGCCATAAATTGCCGGGTATTCGCCGAAAAGCCTGACGGAAATCGCCGAATGGTCGGGCTGAGAAAGGTGCAGCGTATCGCCGTTATGCATGGTATTGGCGAAGAGCGGGAATGGACAAAGAAACAGTACTAATTTGCATGCGTTTTTTAATCGATTAGTTGACATAGTATAACCTTCAGGTTTTGGTATTGTGGAAGTCTTAAAGAAACGCCCCTTGCGGGTTTAAAAGGCTTAAAAAGCAATACATCAAGTTCAGCGTGCATATAGTATTCTATCATAAAAAAAGCCTTTTTTCGTTTTTAATTGCACGACGTAGGTCCCCTTGGAAATCCTGCTGTCTGCGACGTCTACTTTTTCGGCGTACACGCCGGGTTGCTTGTAGGCGGATGGGAACTTTTTAACCAGAGCTCCCGCCAAAGTAAACACGCTGAGCGATATTTCCCCGGCTATCGGAACAGAATAGGAAATCGTCATCGCATCACGGCCTTCAAACGACGCATATATTCCGCCCCCAGGCAATTTTCCAACCGACGCATTTTGAGGCGAAGGCCCCACGGAAACGGGCAGATTTACATTATACCACTTGGTGTTGACATCGGCAGCTCCTGTCACGCCCGTTCCAAGCTGAAGCCTATAATCGTAATGCGCTTTGCGCGTTGTATCGCCCAGGTATTTATAATCCGTATTGCAGATCACGGCGATCACCACATTGCTTCCGGGGGCCTTATCCAGCCGTAGGCTGCATGCCCCGCTCGATACGGGCGTACTATAAACCGGGGTCCCGTCGGTGGCGCGATAGCACAGTTGACAAGTCATGTTCGGGCCGACGGGTTGGAAATTTACGGTCGCCATGGTTCCGGAAACTTTTAAAGGGACCTGGTTGGCCCCCGACCATCCGGGAGTGGTCAATTGATCGGGGGTAAGCAGCCCGCTTCCGTCGTTCGTTGTTTTAGCATACGGCGTTGCGGTCCAGGGGGCGCAGTTGATCCAGTTGGCCATATTGTCGGCGTCTCCCTCGGGAATTATTGACGTACCGAAATAGCCGTTGAGGAGCGCCTTGAAAGCGTTTGACCATTGTTTCATGTCAATCAATGCTTGTTTGGCCCGGTATTCGGTGATCAGGCGGCGGGTCTGCGCGTCGCCGAGGCCTCCGGCAATGCCTTCCAACACCCGACCGGGGCAATTTTTCCAGATCCATGGAACACTGCCCAGACCAAGCCATTCACCCAGAAATGTTGGAAACGCATTGCCGTATTGGTTGCCCCCCAGGTAGTTACGCCAGGTGCAAATCTGCGCTCCGCCCAAAGAAGCATACATGTTGACCCCCTCCGCCGACGGGCCGCCGAAGCTGCCTTCCTGGAGCCAGCCGCTATAGCATTCTATGGGCATGAAGGGCGCGAGAAAGGTCGTGCCGTTAAGAAAGCCCATGGTGCTGTAGTCATTGGTTTGCATGGCCGCGGCTTGCTGCTGGAGCCACGTATTGCCGCCTTCCTGGAACCACGCGGCTTGTTTACAGCCGGGTAAACCCGCAAGTACGCAGTGAATGCCTTCGTGTACGCAACCGCCTTGTTGAGTAACTTTGTCGCTATACGTGCAAGCGGGATCAAAGCAATAAACCGGATAATAAGAGAGAAGCACCATAGGATACGCGCCGATAGCGCTTTGCCAGCCCCCAAGGTCGGTATTCGAAGCGTTGTCCGTACAAAGTCCTGAACCGTAAAGGTATATGGCGCTGCGATAACCGTTTTGCGCCCGCGCATCCGGCGGCCACCCCATGGTGTCGCGAAAGAAAGCGAAGTCCTTGTTCATTCTCGCGAGCAGCGGAGTAATGGAAGCCGTGGTGACAAGTGAATTCTTTGATGGGCCCCACACGAAGGTCCACCACCCGGAAGATTGCCTTCCGGAGAGGTTCGAACAATCATCGAGGTCTTTGGCGGGCATGGCCAAACCCGGATTATCATTTTTAAAATTGTAGCTGATGGTCGGATTATACTCGGGCCAGACGTAAGGATCGCCCTGGGCCGCGAAACTCTCATGCGGCCCCACTAATGAACACAAAAACACAAGTCCGCTTAACAGGTACATCGACGTTACTTTACACATGGGTACTCCTTGCAAATTGTGCAGGATTTTTAAGGGGCGTTATTCTTAACTACCACCAACTGATCTTCGCTCTTCTGGTTCATATAACACAGCTTGATCCAATCGGCCGACCGGGCGATATTTTCAATGCGGACTTCGTCCATGGTCCCGCTGACTAGTTCTCCGGGCCTGCCCCCCAACGATAAAATCTGATCGCTTGAGTTGGGGTTGACGCCGATTGTTTGCGTCGAGTCCTTGGTCTCGCCGTTTAGATAATACCGTATTTTATTGCCGTCATAAGTCCCGACAAGGTAATACCAGACGCCTGTGGAAAGCGGCCACAGGTTCCCGCCGTCCTGGTAAATTCCTCTCCAGATTCCGGCATTGGTGAAATGTTCCACGCGAATGCCCGCCCCGATCGCGTCGTACCATAATGTGTAGGAAAATTCTTTCCAGATAAACCTCCGTGCGCTGCTGAGGTCGTTGGAATTAACCCAGCAACTCAGCGCATAGCTTCCGGTAAGGTTCAAAACACCGGCGGATACGTATGCATCTTGTCCGTTAAAATTGAGTGCGTTGCCGATCATGCCGGTCATAACGTCGCCGCCGCTCATCGTACCGACGGGCGTTCCATTGTGGCCATTTGCCGTGCGGTCCTTGATGGCGTTTGCCCCGGCCGACGGGTTTTCATTCATGTGCCAGACGCTCTGAAAACCCGCGGCCGTGTCGAAAACCGCGGCGCCTTCTGATACACCCGACGCGGCAGGATTCCCCCAGTACATTGCAATAAAATGCGAATTGTCGTTTCCGTAAACCGTATCGACTTTGATCCATACCTCGGCAAGCTGTGCGGCCGGGTCGAAGCGTTCGATTTCGAAAGACAACGGTGTATTATCAGCTTTTGTAAAGCGAAGATCATTGCCGCTTGTCTGAACCTCCGAGAAATTAAAATTATCTTTAGTTAATCGCACCAGCACGGGAAAATCAAGAATAGCGCCCTGAACGTCCGCGCCGGATGCAGTGGTGTTAAGAAAGAGCCTCTTCGAATGGGTCCAATCAGGGTCGGCTATGGCTGCCGTGTCTCCGGATATCACTCGAATATCGTATCTGATGACATTGGAAACCTTGCTGTTTAACGCTGAATAGCGAACCGACGGAATAGTCCCTTCGGGAACCCTGGATAAAACCAGGGAATCTTCGTTTCCATTAAGAAAAGAAACTATCGGCGTGCCCGGAACATATACATAGCCTTGAAGAGCATCGGCATTGCCGGGAAGCAACACAGTAATCGCACCCGGCTTCCGGAGGGTGTCGGTAAGGATATCGACGCTGTCGGCGTTTAAAATTACCGCATACTGTAACGCCATGGTTCCGGTAAGGGTTTGCGTGGATAGAATGTTATAGGCGCCGGTATCAATATTACGGAAAGCATATTGGCCGCTTGCGTCGGTTGTGTCTAAAAAATTGTCCGGCAATGGCCCGCCGCTTACGGGATCGTAGGAGGATGGTATAAGCAAAACAACGGCATGGGCGGAGCCGTTTCCATCTTCATCCACCAGGATGCCGCGGGCGATTTTTGTTTCAACGCCGGAGGACGTGCCGGTAAGGCTATCGCGCGGAGCGCAGTCGTAAAATAAAGCAACTATCAGGACAATTGAAAAAAAACTTGCGCGGCAATGCGCGATAAGCAAGCAGCGGCGATTTGTTTTTTTATTCATAGGCAGGACCTCTTTGCGCCGCTTTTTTTGACACGGGAAACATCTGGAAATTGACTTGAACCACATGGTCCGCCGGGTGCTTTTGGGCAATCTCGGCGCTTCGCCTTCTAAACTCGCGTAACTCGGCGAGAAGTTCGTTATACCCTTCTTTATTTACGCTAAGAGTAACGCAGGAATATAGACGTTGTTCACGAGGGAACCGGTTCATCGCCTCGCGCGCCCGATCGAGCATGGAAAGGACGAAGTTGTTGATCATGACCGAGGACTCGCTCGATCCCGTGTCAATGCTTTTCCGGGTCGGCCGCCAATGACCGTTTGCATCGGGTGCAATGAGCCCGAGCTCGGCAAGCACCTTGAGGGAATTTCGAGCCTGATCCGGCCTGATTGCCGGTATAACCATTTTGGCGATCATTGTAGCGTCGTCCTTGACATCGATGAATTCCAGCAGCGCCCGCATCACGGAATGATACCATTTGTCAAAGTATTTGTACGAATGGGGTTTTAATCGATAGATTAAAGATTCCCTGAATGAAATCAACTCTTCGAACAAACGGATTTTTTTTTCAGTGTTTTTTTCCTGATTGAAACGGACCATAGTGGCAAAGAAATCA
The DNA here is from genome assembly GCA_049684795.1 of Chitinivibrionales bacterium. Lineage (GTDB taxonomy): Bacteria > Fibrobacterota > Chitinivibrionia > Chitinivibrionales > FEN-1185 > JBAVGL01. The sequence goes on from JBAVGL010000159.1 coordinate 16,134, forward strand.
GTCTCCCGTTTTTTCAGATTGCAACATTGAGCGATTTTTCGGATTTGCTCAAGGGAAATGTTGACCTTTCCATGGAGTATCAACGAGAGATGGCCCCTTGATTTTATACCCGTTTGCATGCAAATATCCCGGTAGGATATGGCATTCTCCTTAAAAAAATCTCCAAGGAATTTACGATAATCGGTATAATGAAAAGGCGAAATTTTCATGAAATTTCCCGCAGGGCTTTTGCCTGACGATAATAAATAAGAAGTGTATAGATAATAATATAATAAAAAAGTGGGGAATGTTTTAAAAAAATATAATAATTTAGTTAAGAATAAGTAATTATTAGTGGCAATGTGTTGATATTTAAATATATAGCATATTTATGTGTTTTAAATAAAATAAATTTATAAGAGACGCGATGAGAAAACGACTGCTGCGAAGAATACCCTGTTATTTTTCGGAATAATTATTGCAAATTCAGTCCTATTTGTTCTCTGGCAGGATTTTTGCTATTTTATATACTGTAAAAAATTTTCTTTCTTTATAAAGGACTCTATGTCCCTTTCTCTTGAAGACGTCCGGGCCAGGGCAAAAGAAAAGTTGAAGGGCGTTTGCATGGTCTATCGGGACTGTGACGGCGACCCGTCACGGTTCTGCCAGGGAAACCACTATGGGCGGCCAATCGGTATCGGCGGCATCGGAAGCGGGGCCTCATTTCACAATAATTGGCTTGCCCTGCGCCGGATTACCATACGAACTAAACTTGTTGAAAACCACGAAGCGCCTGATACGACATTCGATTTTTTCGGCAATAAACTTTCCATGCCGATCATGGGCGCGCCGGCTTCCGGCGTAGGTTCTTTCGGCGGCGACGAGGTGATTACCGAGACGGATTACTGCGACGCCGTAGTATTGGGTTGCAGAGATGCCGGAACCGTGGGATGGCGAGGTGACACGTTTACATACGATTTTAACAACACGCCCGGAATCGATGCCATAGCAAAGGCGGGCGGACACGGCGTTCAAATAATTAAACCCCGCTCGCAGGATGATATCATCAGGTTTTTCAAAATGGCTGCAAAAGCCAATGCCATAGCGGTTGGCATCGATATTGACGGGTGCACCTCCTATATGATGAATACACATGGCAAACCGGTGTTTCGTAAGAGTCGCAAAGAGCTTACCGAGCTTGCCCTGTCAACATCTCTTCCATTTATTGTAAAGGGCGTTATGTCCATACAAGACGCGCTCGAAGCGGCCGAAGCCGGCGCCGCGGCCATCGTGGTTTCCAATCATGGCGGACGGGTTTTGGACCATACTCCCGGTACGGCGGATGTTCTTCCCGGAATCGTGCAGGCATTATCAAAGTATAAAGGAATGATAGTGGCCGACGGCGGAATCAGGACCGGTTACGATGTTGTTAAAATGCTGGCCTTGGGCGCCCATGCCGTGCTGGTTGGCCGCGATATCGTGCGGGCCGCTGTCGGGGCGGCTGATGAAGGTGTTAGAATCCATATGGAATACTTGCGGAATACGCTTTCGAAAGCAATGTTATCGGTGGGCGTTTCAAACCTGAAAAAGATTACACCTGAATGCGTTACCAGATCACCGGCGGCCTAAAAATTCTGAATTTTTAATTAGTGAGAATGGAGTTTCTTATACATGAGAAATTTGCGGATTGAGCATGATACCATGGGCGAAGTAAAAGTGCCTTCAGACAGGTATTACGGGGCACAGACCGCGCGTTCAATGGAATTTTTTAATATAGGCATTGAAACGGTCCCCAGAGAGGTTATCGCCGCGCTCATAATGATCAAAAAGGCGTCGGCGCAAGTAAACCGTGAGTTGGGTTTGCTTAAGGGCCATATCGCCGACCTGATCCAGGATGCCGCTGAATCCATTCTGCGCGGCGAATTCGAAGCGGAATTTCCTTTGCGGGTGTGGCAAACGGGCAGCGGCACCCACACGAACATGAACGTCAACGAAGTCATCGCCAATGTGGCCAATGAAAAAGCGGGGACCGGGCGCGGGGCCAACGCGCCGGTCCATCCTAATGACCACGTCAATATGTCGCAATCGTCAAACGATGCCTTCCCCGCGGCAATGCATATCGCGGCGGTCGGGGCGATCCGTCGCCAGCTCCTGCCCTCCCTCAAGCTTCTTCGCGACAGTCTCGACTCCAGACGGGCGTCGTTCGATGGCATTGTGAAAATAGGCCGCACGCATCTTATGGATGCCGTCCCCCTTACGCTCGGCCAGGAATTTTCGGGCTATGTGGCGCAAATTAATTACGGCATAGAGCGCGTGGAACGCTGTCTGCCGTCACTCTTTCGCCTCGCGCTTGGGGGCACGGCGGTTGGAACGGGCCTCAATACGCACCCCGAATTCGCAATCAGGATCGCCGCACGTATCGCCGAAATGGCCGGAGAGCCTTTTTTAAGCGCGGAAAACAAATTCGAAGCCATTGCCGCGCATGATGCAATCGTGGAAACAAGCGGGGCGCTTACGACGCTTGCCGCCTCTCTCATGAAAATCGCCAACGACATAAGGCTTCTCGCCTCCGGTCCTCGTTGCGGCATCGGAGAGCTTATTTTGCCCGCGAACCAGCCCGGCAGTTCAATCATGCCGGGAAAAGTGAACCCCGCGCAATGTGAAGCGCTTACTATGATTGCGGCGCAGGTCATGGGCAACAATACCACAATCGGCATTGCCGGTGCATCGGGCGCCCTTGAGTTGAATGTTTTTAAGCCGGTACTCATTTATAATCTTCTTCAATCAATACGATTACTGGCCGACGGATGCGGGAGTTTTGCAAAAAACTGCGTTGACGGAATCGAGGCAAACCATGAGGTGATAGAAGGGCATGTCGACAGGTCGCTCATGCTCGTTACCGCGCTTGGCCCGCGTCTGGGCTACGAAACCGCCGCGCGTATAGCAAAAAAAGCGTTCGATGAAAACTGTACCCTCAAAACGGCTGCCCTGGCCCTTGGTGTATTGACAGAAAATGAATTTGACCAAATCGTCGCGCCTTTAAAAATGGTCGGCCCATGTTTTCCGGATGCCGACAAACCCACTTCAACCGATAAGAAACATAAAGTAAAAGAAAGAAAAGAGCCATGAAAAATACCATAGCCGAAAGGCTTTTAAAGGAGCATCTTGTTGAAGGGACTTTGTCGCCGGGAAATGAAATCGGTATTCGCATCGACCAGACGCTGACGCAGGACGCCACGGGAACAATGGTATACCTGGAATTCGAATCCATGGGGCTTAAACGGGTCGTTCCGAAGGTAGCCGTAAGTTATGTTGACCATAACATCATCCAGACCGACAGCCGCAATGCTGACGACCACCGCTTTCTCCAGTCGTGCGCATCAAAATACGGCGTGGTTTTCGCCCCGCCGGGAGTGGGTGTTTCCCACCATGTGCACCGCGAACGTTTCGGCGTTCCCGGCCAAACGCTTCTGGGTTCCGACAGCCACACGACCACGGGCGGTTGCCTTTGCATGCTTGCAATCGGCGCGGGAGGAGTTGAGATCGCGATGGCGATGGCGGGCAAGCCATATTACATCCAGACGCCGAAAATTTGGGGCATCCGTTGTGACGGCGCTTTGCAGTCCATGGTTTCGGGAAAAGACGTTATTCTGGAATTGCTTCGGCGCTACTCCTGTAAGGCCGGTATTGGAAAAATCGCCGAATTTTACGGCCCCGGCGTAAAGAACATAGATATGGGCGGCCGTTCCGCCATAGCCAACATGGCGGTTGACATGGGGTTCACCGCCGCCCTGTTTCCGTCGGACGACGTGACGCGGGACTTTCTCAGAAGAAGCGGCCGGGAGCGGGACTGGACGGAAATCGTCGGCAAAGCGGACCCGAAGTTCGACGAACACACCGAGCTTGATATTTCAAAAATCGAACCGCTCGTGGCGTGCCCGTCAAACCCCGATAATGTCAAGCCCGCGCGTGAGCTTGGCAATGTGGAAGTGCAGCAGGTCATCATTGGATCGTCGTGCAACGGTGGTTATCGCGACCTCATGATCGCCGCAAAAATCGTGAAGGGGAAGCTGCGCAAACCCTCGGTGAGTTTCGAAATCAACCCCGGCAGCCTTCAGACCCTTGAATCAGTGTTGAACATGGGGGGCCTCAAAATGTTTATCGAATCGGGCGCGCGCGTCCATCAGCCGGGGTGCCTCGGATGCATCGGCATGGGACAGGCCCCGGCGACCGGAACGGTTTCTCTGAGAACTTTCCCCCGCAATTTCAAGGGGCGCAGCGGCGCGAAGGACGACCAGGTGTACCTGTGCTCGCCCGAAACCGCGGCCGTCTCGGCGCTTACCGGCAAAATAACCGACCCGCGCACCTTCGGGCCCTCGCCGGCGATACCCTATCCGGAACGGTTCTCGTACCGCGATGACTGGTTTGTCAAGCCCGCGGAAAACGGAGATTCCGTTGAAATCGTCCGCGGACCGAACATCAAGCCGTTTCCCAAATTCACTTCCCTCGACGACGGCATAGAGGCGGAGGTCCTTATCAAAGTCGGCGACAACGTAAGCACCGACACCATCATGCCTGCGGGCAACCGCGTGCTCCCTTTTCGCAGCAATATACCCGCGATCAGCGAATTTGTTTTCGAGGCAATCGACGACGGTTTCGCGGCACGCGCGCTCGCGAAAGGCATAGGTATAGTGGTGGGCGGAAGTAACTACGGCCAGGGTTCGTCGCGCGAGCACGCTGCGCTGGCGCCCCGTTACCTTGGCGTGCGGGTGAAAATAGTCAAGAGCTTCGCGCGAATCCACAAGGCAAACCTGGTCAATTTCGGGATCGTGCCTCTGGAATTCGCCCATGCGGACGATTATGACCGCATTAAGCAGGGCGATACCCTTCGCGTAGCGAACCTTCGCTCCCTGATCGCTTCCGGGAAGAGTGAAATTGCCGTGCAAACGGGCGGCCATACGATAATGACCCGCCTTGATATTTCGCCGCGTCAACGCGGCATACTGCTGGCCGGAGGGATCCTGAATGTGTAAAGGACTATGCCATGGTCCACGAATTTGACACGGTCATCGTCGGCGCGGGAGGCGCAGGCCTCTACGCCGCGCTTGAAGTGGCATCCGCGCCGAGGGCGCCGCGCACGGCAGTGATCTCGAAACTCTATCCCATGCGAAGCCACACCGGCGCCGCGCAGGGCGGCATCGGCGCCGCCTTGGGCAACGTGGAAGAAGACAGGCCCGAATGGCACGCATTCGACACCGTCAAGGGTGGCGATTACCTGGTGGACCAGCGAGCGGCGATAATTCTTGCCGAAGACGCGGTTCGGGCGGTATACGACCTGGAGCACCGCGGCCTTCCGTTCAACCGGACGCCGCAGGGCCGCATCGACCAGCGGCGCTTCGGCGGGCATACGAGGAATTTCGGCGAGGCCCCTGCGTTCCGGTCGTGCTTCGCGGCCGATCGTACCGGCCACATGATCCTTCAAACGCTCTACCAGCAGTGCGTCCGCAGTAACGTGGCCTTTTTTAATGAGTTTTACCTCGTTGACGTCCTTATTGACGGAAGGAAATGCGTCGGCATCGTTGCTTATGAGCTGGCCACAGGCTACCTCCACGTATTCCGCGCCGCCGCTGTCCTTATCGCCACCGGCGGCTTCGGGCGAATGTTTCGCACGACTTCAAACGCCCTTTCAAATACCGGTGACGGCCCCGCTGTGCTTGCCCGTCGCGGCGTCCCTCTTCAGGACATGGAGTTTTTCCAGTTTCATCCTACCGGCATCCGCGGAATGGGCATATTGATCTCCGAAGCCGTCCGTGGGGAAGGCGGGGTCCTGCGCAACCGCAGCGGCGAACGGTTCATGGAACGCTATGCGCCCGGCCTCTTAGACCTTGCCCCGCGCGACATGATCGCGCGCGCCATCGTGGATGAAATACGCGCGGGACGAGGAATAACCGGCACGGGTGACAGCGCCGATTACGTGCATCTGGACGCGACTGGCCTCGGAGCACAAACGATAGAAAAGAAATTACCCGACATCGCGGATTTCTGCAAAACATACCAGGGCATCGACCCGGCTTTAAGCCCGATCCCGGTGCAACCCACGGCCCATTATGCGATGGGCGGTATCCCGACCGACCTTGATTGCCGCGTTATCGCAGACAATGACGGGAGCACATACGATGGGCTTTACGCGGCGGGCGAGGCTGCATGTGTTTCGGTGCACGGAGCGAACCGCCTCGGCACCAACAGCCTGGTGGATCTTGTGGTTTTCGGCAGGCGCGCCGGCAAACATATGGCCGGATTCTGCTCCGGGAACGGGCTTGCCGCGTTGCCGTCTGACGCCGAAGGCCGGTCGCGGGAGGACATCGAGCGGCTCAAGCAACCGGGCGATTCGGCGGCCATACATTTGTTGCGCGACAAACTTCGGGCGACGATGATGGACAATATCGGTATTTTTCGCACCGCGCACGGCATGCAAAAGGCGGTCAATGATATCGGAGAGCTTGCGGTCTCATGGCAAAACGTTCGGGTAAAAGACCGCGGCGGAAACTTCAACACAGAGCTTGTTGAAGCGTTTGAACAGAGGAACCTGCTTGACATTGCGCGTATCACGACCGAATCCGCCCTTGTGCGTGAAGAATCCCGCGGCGCGCATGCTCGCGAGGATTTTCCCCAGCGTGACGACGAGCGGTTTCTTCATCATTCGCTGGCCTGGCTCAATGACGGCAACGTACGCATAAAGACGCGACCGGTCGATATATCACGGTGGCAACCGAAGCCGAGGATTTACTAAAAAAGCGACATTTCATGAACATTACCTTCATTATTCAACGATACAATCCTTCCGTTGACGGTTCACCTTATTACGAGCACTACGTGATCGATGCGGACCCTCATGAGCGCATACTTGATACACTCCTGCGGATTAAAGACACGTTTGATCGGTCTTTGGCGTTTAGGCGGAGCTGCGGGCATGGCGTATGCGGCTCCGACGCCATGCTCATCAACGGCGTTGAACGGCTGGCGTGCAAGACCCTTATCAAAGACGTCGTTGAAATCGAAGGTTCGGTCGTGCTGGTCACGCCCCTTCGCTCCATGCCGGTTCAGCGGGACCTGTGCGTGGACCAGGAGCGGTTTTTTCAAAAGTACCGCGAAGTAAAACCTTTTTTCATCCCGGCCGCTCCAGCGCCGGAAAAAGAATATGTGCAAAGTCCCGAATCGCGCGCCCAATTCGATGACGCGACCAAATGCATTGTATGCGCGTCGTGCTACTCGGCATGCCCCGTGGTCGCCGAAACGCGCCCGGATTTCGCCGGTCCCGCGGCAATCGTCCACGCCGCGCGCTTCATACTTGACGACCGCGATCAGGGCCTGGCGGCGCGCATGGATGAACTTGACAACGACGACGGCGTATGGGCGTGCGAAAACCATTTCGACTGCACGCGGGTTTGCCCGCGCGGCATCAAGGTGACCAAGGCCATCAACCAGACCAAGCGTTCGATAACGGCGTACAAAAACGGGAAGGTTCACGATGAAATTGCTTGAATACCAGGGCCGCGAACTGTTTAAGCGCTATGGCATAGTCGTCCCGCGCGCCACGACGGTAAGCGGCGCCGATGAAGCGGCCCTTGCCGTGGAATCGCTGGGCGGCGTTGGCGTCATCAAGGCCCAGGTCTTTGCCGGAGGCCGCGGCAAGGCCGGTGGCGTACGAACAGTCCGGGGCGCCGACGACGCTCGCGCCGCTGCGCGAGCTCTCCTTGGCATGATTATCGGCGGGTATCGCGTGGAAAAGCTCCTGGTTGAAGAACTGCTTGACATAGAACAAGAATCGTATCTCAGCCTTATGCTTGACCGTTCAATTCCGGGCATCGGCTGCATGGCGAGCTTCTCGGGCGGCGAGGAAATCGAACGCATCGCCGCGCGCACCCCCTCACCGGTGCGTAAAATCGCGCTTGCGCGCGGAGACGGGCCGGACTGGGACTTATGCGTTTCCATGCTCGACGAAACGCTCGGACCGGCTATTGCCCCCAAGGCCCTTCCCATGGCCAAGGGCCTGTATCGGCTTCTGTTTGAAAATGATTGCCTGCTCGCAGAAATAAACCCGCTGGTACGCACTCGCGACGGATCGCTGGTCGCGGCCGACGCAAAAGTGGTCCTTGACGATAATGCACTGTGGCGTCACGAAAAAACACGGACTTTCCGAAGCCGGGAAGAGTTCAGCCCCGACGAAATGGAGGCCCGCGCGGCCGGATTGAGTTTTGTCGCGATCAAAGGCACTATCGGATGCATTGTGAACGGCGCGGGACTTGCAATGGCCACCATGGACACGATCAAGCTATTGGGCGGTCGTCCGGCGAATTTTTTAGACGTCGGGGGAAGTTCGAACCCGGACAAAATCCTGGTCGCGCTCCGGATCCTTCTCCGCAACATGCACATCCGCGTCATTCTGATAAACATTTTCGGCGGCATCACGCGTTGCGACGATATCGCAAGCGGCATTCTCATGGCGCGCCGCCAGCTTTCCATTACGATTCCTATGGTAATACGTCTCGTGGGCACCAACGATGAAGCCGGGCGTTCGCTTCTTGCACGTGAAGGGCTGAAAAGCTCCACGGACATGGTCGAGGCGGTAAGCGAGGCGGTAACTCTTGACAAGAAAGCGGAACGGCGGCCATGAGCATATTGATTGACGAACATACACGGGTCATTGTCCAGGGAATCACGGGGCGCGACGGCTCGTTTCATGCCGCCCAAATGCTTGACTACGGAACTAACGTGGTCGCCGGCGTGACGCCGGGAAAAGGGGGACTGGAAATTTCCGGAGTGCCGGTTTACAATTCGGTAAAAGAAGCGGTGAAACAAACAAGCGCCGACTGCTCCATTGTATTTGTTCCGGCCCGCTTTGCGGCGGACGCGGTCCGAGAGGCAATTGCCGGCGGCGTCCGTCTGATAATTTGCATAACCGAAGGCATACCGGCGCTCGACTCGCTCGGGTTGTATTATGAAACGCGCCGCCATTCCATACGGCTTGTCGGCCCGAATTGTCCCGGCATTATTTCGCCGGGTAAAAGCAAAGTCGGCATCCTTCCCCACTCCATTCACCTGCCGGGAACGGTGGGCGTTGTGTCGAGAAGCGGGACCTTGACCTATGAAATCGTTCAGGGATTGAGCCATGCCGGGCTGGGACAATCCACCTGCGTCGGGATTGGCGGTGATCCGGTGGTGGGCACCGGTTTCGTGGAAATCCTGGAACTTTTCGAAAACGATCCTGGCACCAGCGCCGTGGTATTGGTCGGGGAGATCGGCGGCGGCGAGGAAGAAAGGGCCGCCGAATTCATCGCGTTAAAAATGACCAAAAAAGTCGTGGCCTATATCTGCGGCCGTACCGCTCCGCCGGAAAAAACAATGGGGCACGCGGGAGCGATAATTTCAGGCGGGATGGGAACCGTGGAAGCGAAAACAAAGGCTTTGCAAAACGCGGGGGTGGCCGTCGTCCAAAAACCGGACGAGGTTGCGCGGGCATTGACCGTGTTACGATGAACGTAATGGGCACTACCATGAATTCCTTTGAAAACATACCGTATCTGGAAACCCTGTTTACGTCCTGGGAACAAGGCGATACGTCCATAGACAGTTCCTGGATAAAAGTTTTTTCCACCTTTGCCGGCAGGGACGAGCCCACGGCAGGCGGGGACCTTTCTTATAAACAAAGCAGGCTCGACGGTCTTATCCGGGCTTTCCGGGAGAGCGGATACCGTCACGCTTCCCTCAACCCTTTGGGCGGCGATTATGATGAAAGCCACAGCTACCTGCCGCTTCCCGACCATGATTCGGATTTCGAATCGCTTGACCTTGCCGCGTTCGGCCTCGGTGAGGCCGACAGGGACACGGAATTTTTCGCCGGAGAGTCCATGAAGCCGTCGCGCGCGCCGCTCTATGCGATCGTTGAAGCTTTCCGCGAAACCTATTGCGGGGCAATCGGGGTCGAATTCCTTCACATTCGTAACAAACGCATGCTGCGCTGGCTCATGGACCGGATGGAATCATCCCGCAACCATGCTCCTGTGCAAGCCTCGATGCAGCGGGAATTTCTGAGCGACCTGATACGAATTGAAGAATTTGAAAAATTCCTCGGAACGCAGTATCCGGGCCAGAAGCGTTTCTCTCTCGAAGGCTCCGAAGTGATTATTCCGGCTCTTCACTATCTGGTGGACCGCGGCGCTCATGACAACGATATCGGAAACCTCGTCCTGGGCACGACGCACCGTGGACGCTTGTCGATATTGTACGCGGTGCTCGGGATGCTGCCGGAAGAAGTGTTTTCGGAATTCGAAGGGCACAGCGAACCTGAAGTATATCACGGAAGCGGGGACGTAAAATATCATATCGGATACAGCGCCGAGCATGTAAACGCCGATGGCAGCAGGGTCCACCTGAGCGTCACGGCAAATCCCAGTCATCTTGAAGCAGTGGATTCTGTTGTTGAGGGCAGGACCAGGGCAATGCAGGACTTGGAGAATGACCGCGACCGGAGCCGGGTGCTTCCCGTGCTGCTTCATGGAGACGCGGCATTCGCGGGGCAGGGAGTTGTGGCCGAAACGCTGAACCTTTCGCAACTCAAGGGCTACGCCACCGGCGGAACGATACATATCGTGATCAATAACCAGATTGGTTTTACCACCCCCGCGCGTTACAGCCGTTCAAGCCCGTTCCCTACCGACATAGCCAAAGCTCTTCCCATACCCATTTTCCACGTGAACGGCGATGATCCGGAAGCAATTATCCATGTAACGAGCCTCGCGCTTTCGTTCCGCCAGACGTTCCACCAGGACGTCATCATCGATATTTTCTGCTTCCGCCGTCACGGACATAACGAGGGAGACGAACCTTCGTTTACGCATCCGCAGATGTACCGTATTATTGAAAATCACCCGGGCGTCGCCGCGCTTTACGGAAAAAAATGCGATGGGGCCGGGATAATGAGCGCCGAGCAGCAGGAGCGCCTGCGGGCCGAGACGCGCGATTTGCTCCTCCGCGCCCACGAACAGGCCCGCGTCAGACCTATCGCGCTGACCAACCGTTCGCAGGGACAGGAATGGAACACGGTTTTGGCTGACTACGGTTTTAATGATTCGCCTACCGGTCTCAATAAACAGGTTCTTGACAACATAATGCAAGCCATATCGAGCGGGCCCGCTGGCTTTAACCAGCATATAAAGCTCAGGAGGATCATGGAAGCCCGGCGGGAGAGGTACGCGAGGGAATCGGTTGTTGACTGGAGCGGCGCGGAATCGCTGGCATTCGGCTCGCTTCTGCTTGAGCATACGGCCATCCGCATGAGCGGCCAGGACTGCACGCGCGGCACTTTTTCGCAGCGACACATGGTGTGGTGGGACACCGAAAGCAAAATACCCAGACCATTCGTACCTTTAGCGCATATTGAAGCCGGCCAGGCGCCGATAATGATTTTTGACAGCCCTCTGTCGGAATATTCGGTACTTGCCTTTGAATACGGCCATTCGCTGGCATCTCCCAGAATTTTGACAATATGGGAAGCGCAATTCGGCGACTTCGCTAACGGAGCGCAGGTAGTTGTCGACAACTACATAACGACGGCCGAAAGCCGCTGGGGAATCAAAAGCGGACTGGTCATGCTCCTCCCCCACGGTCTGGAAGGCCAGGGCCCCGACCATTCATGCGCTCATCTGGAACGGTTCCTGCAATTGTGCGCGGAGAACAATATTCAGGTATGCAACCCAACCACGCCTGCCCAATATTTTCACCTGCTGCGGCGCCAGGCCCTTGCGCCTTTCCGTAAACCGCTGGTCATCATGACGCCCAAAAGTCTGCTGCGCCACCGTCGGGCCATATCGGATGTTTCGGCGCTTTCCACGGGATCGTTCAGGTTTGTGCTGGACGACATCGTTGCCCCGGAGAAAGTTGAACGTGTTGTGTTGTGCTCCGGAAAAATTTACTACGACCTTTTGGAAAAACGCGAAACAATGGCCGAAAAGTCAGTTGCCATCGTCCGGCTGGAACAATTGTATCCATTCCCAGCAAAGCAGCTTCTTCAAGCCCTCGGAAGATATGGCAATGCAAAGAAAATCCTTTGGGCGCAGGAGGAACATAAAAATTTCGGGGCATGGGCGTTTGTCCGCGAACAATGCGAGATGCACGGCATGAAATTTGCGATGATCTATGCAGGCAGAGAGGCAAGTTCCAGTCCTGCATCGGGGTCTTTTCAAGTGCATGGCGAGGAACAGAAATCTCTGGTTAATAAAGTGTTTGGAGGTTAAATATGAGCGTCGATATACTTGTCCCAAGCGTCGGAGAATCAATAACACAAGGGGTTCTGGCGCGGTGGATCAAGCACGACGGCGATACGGTGAAGCAGGGGGATGCTCTTTTTGAACTCGAGACCGAAAAAACCACGGTGGAAGTTCCTTCGCCGGCTTCCGGAATACTCCATTCGGTAATTGCGGAGGGATCAACCGTAGAGATCGGGCAGAAAGCGGGAACGATAGACTCCGGGCCCCCCGCGACCGCGCAACCTAAACCCGAGGCAGTTGTTACTGCCAACGAGAAACCCGATACGCCGCTTTCTCCGCCAGTTGGCCCTACTGTTGCCGAAAGCAATCCCACTGCAACGTTTCTGAAACCCGAAGCGGCTACCGGCGCGCCGACCCGGACCAGCCGACGCGTGACCATGACCCCCATTCGCAAGGCAACCGCGCAGCGGCTCCTTCTTGCGCGGCAAAACGCCGCGCACGTTACCACGTTCAACGAAATCGATATGTCGAAAGTAATGGACATCCGCGCGCATTTTCGCGAGGAATTCGAACATGAGCATGGCGTCAAGATCGGATTCATGTCTTTTTTTGTCAAAGCCTGCTGCCGGGCACTGAATATATACCCCAATGTCAATGCATCGATCGACGGCGACGCAATAGTCTACCACGATTTCTGCGACATCGGCGTGGCCATATCGATTGAAGCGGGGCTGGTTGTTCCGGTCGTCCGCGACGCCGACCGGCTGCATTTTGCCGGAATCGAGGCGGCGATTGCCGAGCTCGCCCGCAAGGCCCAGGAAAAGCGTCTGCTGCCCACGGACCTTGAAGGCGGCACGTTCACCATCACCAACGGAGGGGTGTTCGGTTCGCTCATGTCCACTCCAATCCCGGCCTATCCGCAGACGGCGATTCTGGGCCTGCATGCCGTACGCAAGCGGCCCGTCGTGGTGGATGAGGCGATCGTGGCGCGGCCCATGATGTACGCTGCGCTCAGTTACGACCACCAGGTGCTCGACGGCCGCGAAGCGGTGGGCTTCCTCGTAAAAGTCAAGGAATTCGTGGAAGAGCCGGACAAACTATTGCTTGAAATGTAGGGAGGTATTTATGGAAGACCAGATGGTTAGAAAAGGCCTCGAGGGCGTTATTGCCGCCAAGTCGGAGGTGTGCGATATCGATGGCGAGCGTGGACGGTTGTTCTACCGGGGATATTCGATCGAAGACCTTGCAAAGTATTCGAATTTCGAAGAAGTCACGTATCTGCTGTTGAATGAAAAGCTGCCGACGGCCGGCGAGCTTGAGCAGTTCAGCAAGCGGATGCGGTCAAGCCGGGACCTGGCGCCGCAGGTAAAGGAAATGGTGCGGGCGTTTCCCGTGAACGGGTCCATCATGGAACTGCTCCAGTCGTGCGTATCGTATTTGAGCGGGTATGTCGAGCACCGTATCCAGCATTCCGCGACATGCAACTGCCGCGATACGCTCCACCAGGTGTCGCAGATCACAAGCGTCATCGCGGCCGCCCACCGGTTTCGTCAAGGTAAAGAGTACGTTGCCCCCCGCGTTGATTTGTTGCATGGCGCGAATTTTTTGTATATGCTTCAGGGAGCGGCGCCAGACGAAGAGGACGGCAAGATCATGGACACTCTGTTTCTCTTGCAGGCCGAACACGGATTTAACGCATCGACCTTTACGGCCCGCGTCGTCGCATCGACCATGTCCACCTGTTATTGCGGCATATCTGCCGCCATCGGCGCGCTTGCCGGATCGCTCCACGGCGGCGCAAGCGAGCGGGCGCTCGATATGCTCGACGAGATCGGCGCGCCGGAGAACGTGGTGCCGTGGCTTGACAAGGCCCTGGCGGCCAAACGCAAGGTCATGGGCATGGGGCATCGTGTTTACAAGGTAAAAGATCCGAGAGCCGTTATCATCGAAGACATCCTGAGGCGTTTGAGCGAAAAACGCGGTGATGACCGCTATTACCGGTTGCTTAAAAAAGTCGAGGAGGAATTCATCAAGCGGTTTGACGAGCAAGGCAAACCGATTCGCACTAACGTGGATTTCTTTTCAGGCGCCGTGTATACGTTACTTGGCATACCGCGAAACCTGTTTACGCCGATATTCGCGGCGGCGCGGTCGCCGGGCTGGCTCGCGCATATCCTTGAGCAGCGTAAGGACAACCGGTTATATCGTCCCTCATCTCTGTATTCCGGCGCTCCGCCCCGGCCATATATGCCTGTGGAAAATCGCCCAGCGACTTTGTAGCAGAATTCAATAAGCGCCTTTTACAAGCGTAAAAGGGGTCTTAATCAGCAATTTGATGTCGAGAAGAAACGACCATTTTTGTATATATTGTAAATCCAGCCTGACCATGTTGTCGAATGTCGATGAACTGCGGCCTTCAACCTGCCAGAGACCTGTGATTCCGGGCTTGACTTCCAGGACCCGGCGCCGGTGCCATAAATCGTATTGCTCCACCTCATAGGGAATGGAAGGCCGCGGACCGACGAGGGACATGTCGCCCACCAGCACGTTAAAAAACTGGGGTATTTCGTCAAGGCTTGTCTTCCGCAGAATTCGCCCTATCGAGGTCACGCGCGGATCATTTTTGATTTTAAATACAGGTTTTTGGCCGCCGGCGGTCTCCTTGATTTTCCCTTTTATAAAATCACTCACAAATTCCTTGTGGATAGTGGCATCGTTATTAACATACATGGTGCGAAATTTAAGGAATGAAAAGGTTTTTCCGCCTTTTCCGGCGCGTTGCTGTTTGAAAAAAACCGGCCCTTCGGAGGTAATCTTGATCAGGATCGAAATGACTATAAAAAACGGGGAGAACAGAAGCATGCCGAAAATGCTCCCTATTAAATCCACGGACCGTTTTGCGAAAACACCCGCCTTGTAAGAAATTGTTTCAAGATCTTTTGACCTGTATAAATCAACAACAGAGTTGCTCATTTCATGCATTTGATTATCCTCCTCCTCGGGAAAATCAATCCAGGATATTTCGATTAAATCAGCCATTTCGGGCTGAAGCATTTCTGAAATGTTGGTTTTGATTTTATTTAAAATCGTTTTCCAACAGCCATTCTGGCTTTCGGTAAAAATTATCCCTAATATTTTATTGTGTTTGTACCAGCCTTTTATATCTATATCACGGGTAGAACTTACTAATATATCCGAAATTTTCCTAAGAAACGTATCCTCTTTGTTCGATGTAATCCGGCTAATATCAATGAGCATAAGCAAAAAATGCTTGCGAGAGCGTTCCGATCGCTTCCTTTCGACAATTAGCAAGCTGTTAAAATATCGCTCAAAATAAAAACCGTATCTGTCTTCCGCCCTTAAATCATAAGAATCATTTTTGCGGATTATTCCCCTGTTTTCAAAAATCCTGCCGAGCTTTATAGAGTTATTCATAGATACGCCTCGTTTTGAAAATGTTCGGCCCTTTAAGCTTCTTTAAAAAACTGTTTTGAAGAGTTTAAAAGCAAATATAATGCCATTTTTCTCTATGGACAACAATAGAATCAATGTGCGCACGGCATTGCGTTGATGCAACACACTTTTGGAATATCTCGACTTTTTCATTTCAACTTGTCTTGTCGTCAGGGGCCCGAAATTAAATTCTCAAATTTGAGAGAAAACTTCTATCATTGGATAATTTCTTCTCTGCTTTTCATTGGGCCTTGCGGAGATAGATACGAATTTCAATGCGGAATCGATTTATTGTCCGACCCGGGTATCAATACCAGAATCTCCCTGGCCGCTTCCTCAACCGATTTACCCGTTGTGTCAATCAATTGCCAACCATGGTCCCGGCAGAGCCTTCGGGAATATAACATTTCCCTTTGGATATACTCCGGCGATACGTAATTGCCTCGCGGCAGGTTGTTGGCCGATGCGCGGGCTTGACGCAATTCCAAGAGCCTGCTTTCGGCCATGATGAGGCAAAATACTTTTCCGCTTGGAACGGAAAAAAGTCCGGATGGCGGTTCAACTTCAAGAATAAGGGGAATATTGGCCGTGAACCAGCCATGAAATGACAGATACAGTGAAATCGGGGTTTTCATGCTGCGGGAAATGCCAACCAGCACGATTTCCGCTGAAGGTAAATCTTCGGGTTTTCTTCCATCATCATGTCTAAAAGCAAATTCCACGGCAGCGATTTCGCGTGTCTCGCCTTCAGCCAGATGTTTATATAATCCCGGTTCTTCAATCGGCGGTCGATGAAGATGGGCCGAGAGCCGGTCGAGGACAGGCCCCATCAGGTCCATGGCGTCGATGCCCGCGAGGCGTGATTGCTGGAGCATGAGCTGGCGTAAATTGGACGAAACAATCGTGTGCACTATGAGAGACTTTTCTTGCGCCGCTTCTTTCACGACTGAAATCAGACGCTCCGGCGTGTTGATATGCGTGCGCTTAATGATTTCAGCCCCCGTTTCGCCGAATTGCGCGAGGGCCGAAAGCACCATATGAAGCGCCGTGCCTCCCGTGGCGTCGGACACGATGAATATTGAAGTTCGCGAAATGCCATCAGCGTTATTTTCAGGATAATCGCTCATGGCTTAAAAAACTGCCCCTCATGGTAAAAACCATTAGAGGATAATTCAAATACAGTTTCCAATCTTTATTTCCTTTCCGTGAGCCAATACAGGGCATACGACAACTTCGATACAGCTCGCGATAGAATTCGCTATAATGCAGCCATGGTGAGCACGATCATGGAATGATTTGAAATCTTCTCCGGATGGAATTTTGTCACCACTGAAGACAACTATCGGACGAAGCTCCACTTTGGTAATGGCCATGACGCCGGCCTGGTTTTTGCCGAGCTTTCCGATTGCTTTATCAGTGTATTTGTCAATTAC
>JBAVGL010000160.1:0-4494 GCA_049684795.1 Chitinivibrionales bacterium
ATAGTAGGTAATTGTGGGAGATTGTGGGGAAAAGTATGTCACGTTTTCGTGGACGGTATGATTATACGATCGATGCCAAGGGACGGGTGAATATCCCTTCCAAGTTCCGGAAATCGCTCAGTCCCGAGGCAGCCGAAACGTTTGTTATTTGTCAAGGACCAGGACGTTGCCTTCGCGCCTATCCACAAGACGTATGGGACAGATATGAAGACGAGCTTGGCTCTCGTCCTCAGACGCCGGAAGCGTTGCGGCACCGACGGCTGCTCTATAATACGATTTCGGACTCTACGCTCGATGCACAGGGAAGGATAATGTTGACCGCTTCACAAATGAAAAATTTATCGATGTCAAGAAACGTGTCGTTGGTAGGTCAGAATGAATACATAGAAATATGGGACACCGAGAAGTTCAATGCCTACGTCGGCACAGGTGATGATTTCGACGAAATGTTTTTTCAATCAGTCGAGGCGGGACTGAGGAAAATCGAACGCAATCAATAACCGTTTTGGCCTAGTCAATTTCCCCGCCGTGCTAGCGCGGCGGTAGCGAGACGCGATAATGGGAGAAGCCCTTCCCAACAGAAATCAAGAAATCTTATTGCCTTCGCCCTCGGTCAATTCTCCTATGTCACGTTGCCATGAGCCTGCGTACCATATACCGGTCATGCGTGAAGAAAGCATGCAATTTCTGGCAATAAAACAGGGCGGAATTTATGTCGATTGCACCCTGGGCGGAGGAGGGCATTTTCAGGCTATAGTCGACAGGCTCGGCGCCCAAGGCATGGCCATCGGAATGGACCGCGACCCTGACGCCATAGCATGGTGCACCGGGCATATTGATAGAAAGGGCGTTAACGTGGTGCTCAAACAGGAGCGGTTTTCCGCCCTCGACGCGGTGCTCGAAGATCTCCATGTCAATGCGGTGGATGGCGTGCTCCTGGACCTTGGCGTGTCATCGCACCAGATAACGGACGAAAAAAGAGGTTTCTCGTACATGAAGGACGCCAGGCTTGACATGCGGATGGACCCGGCCGACGCCACGACCGCCGCGGACATTCTCCGCGAAAGCACCCTGCAGCAGCTTGCGGAGGTCCTCGCGAAGTTCGGTGAAATACGTAACCCCGTACGTATGGCCGGGGCGATAAAAAATTACATGAACCATGACGCGCTGACAACGTCGGGAGAGCTGAAGGATTGTTTGCAAATGGAATATGGCGGCGCAATGAAGATAAAGGCTCTTGCGAAGCTTTTCCAGGCCCTGCGCATCGCCGTCAATAACGAACTTTCCGAACTGGGCCGCTGTTGCGAGCAGGCGGTTTCACGGCTGAGGCACGGCGGGCGTCTTGTGGTTATTTCGTATCATTCATTGGAAGACCGGATCGTGAAAAATTTCATGCGTGATGCGGAAAAAGGCTGCGTTTGTCCGCCGGAAATTCCTATGTGCAGGTGCAGTGGGAAAAAAACGCTTAAGCGTATAATTACCAGGGCGATTGTGTCTTCGGCCGATGAAATCAGTCGTAATCCGGCATCGAGGAGCGCTCGATTGCGCGTGGCGGAAAAAATCAGCCCTGCGTAAGGCGCCGGTAAACCCAAGGAGTACCAATGGACCGACAAAAAGAAAATAGCGGCAAGCATGCCCCCCTTTTACGGATGCGTCATTTGCCGGGCATAATCGCTTTCATAGCTATTCTTGTGATTGGTCCGCTTCTCGTCGTTTGGAAACAGGTTTACATAACTGAAATTTCCATGAAGCGCAGCGCGCTTGCCGACAGCTTGATGGTCCTAAGCAAAGAAACCGCGCAATTGAGGTTTGCGGCCGAAAAACTTTCAAACACCGGCAGAATTGAAACCATCGCGCGCGAGCGCCTCGGACTTGAATATCCTGCCGCCGGACGGATTATCATTATTAAACACGGTGAACAGGACGGGAAACAGTCCGACGGCGAAGGGAATTTTTTTGCCATTCTGCGAAGATCGCTGCCGCACATGAGAGGGTAGATGACCACGTTTAAGGCGAGAACGCTTTTTTTAGTCTTTGTCCTGGGTGCGGCATTTGTCGCTATTGTCGCCCGCCTTTTCGTCATCCAGATCGTTGAGGGCAAAGCATATGCGGAACAAAGTAAAAAGCAGACCCAGCAACGGGTTTTGGTCCCGGCAAAACGAGGGAATATTCTTGACAGGAAAGGACACGTCCTCGCCACAAGCGAAGAAAGCCGGTTTACCATGAGCGTAAGCGCGCTCGCGGAAGGGGCGAACGAACCGATTGGTCTGGCCGGGGAAGCCCATAAGAGCGAGTTCGTCAGTATCAAGCGCATGTACCCCTATGGTGAAATGGCCGGGGCGGTTCTTGGATACACCGGGAAAGACGGGGGCGGGCTTGGCGGTATTGAATTTTATTTCGAGCGCTCTTTGAAGGGTGAAAACGGCTGGACCATCCTGAACAGGGACGGCAAGAACAACACCTATGCAAAAATCGGGCTGCCCAGCAAAGCGCCGCGGAATGGGGACGATGTTTATTTGACAATAGATATTGATATTCAAAAAATCGTGGAAAATACGCTGCAGCAGGCCGTTACAAGTCTTAAGGCGTGCGGGGGAATGTGCATAATCATGGATCCTTCAACCGGAAAAATACTGGCGATGGCCAATGAACCTTCGTTTAATCCGAATATCGCGGACCGGTATCCTGTAAGTCAACGCCTTAACAAATGCGTCAATTATACCTATGAACCGGGATCGACTTTCAAAACGGTCACCGCGGCCTGCGCGCTTCAGGAAAATATAAAAAAGGAGACCGACACGGTGGATGGCAACAGAGGTATTTATGAAGTGTTCGGAGAAAAAATCCATGATGAAAAACCGTATGGCCGACTGAGTTTTTCCGACGCGTTTAAATATTCGAGCAATGTCTGTTTTGCAAAAGTTGCCAATGATGTGGGCAACGACAGACTATATAAGTACGCAAAAGACTTCGGTTTTGGCACGCAGAGCGGCATTCAGCTTCCCGGCGAGGAAATGGGCATCGTCCACCCCGTTGAAAAGTGGTCGGGCCGTACCCGCGTTACCATGGCAATTGGGCAGGAGATTTCAGTAACGGTACTGCAGATGGCGCTCCTTTTTGCCAGTATCGCCAATGATGGGGTCCTGGCGGAGCCACGCATCGTTGAAAAAATCGTCAAGACAGACACCCCGGTTATTGACAGCGCGCGCTATAAACCCGTCAGGCGGGTCATTTCGGCGGACGTTGCCAGAAGGTTGAGAACAATGATGTGCGGAGTTGTGAACGGCGGTACCGGCGCCAAGGCGGCCATTAATGGCATAACCATCGGCGGTAAAACTGGAACCTCGCAGAAAGTCGATAAAATCACCGGCTCGTATTCCGACAAAAAAGGATGGGCCTCGTTCATCGGGTTTCTTCCGGCCGAAAACCCAATGCTTCTAGGCGCCATTGTTATTGATGAACCCGCGAATGCCGAATTCGGCGGCGCGGCGGCGGCCCCGGTATTCAGGAAAATCATGACGCAGATTATCAGCCACCCACAGCTCGAATATGCGGAAAAAATACTTCACCAGGGCGCGCTTGTGGACGGCGGTGACGCTAAAAAAGGCAGGCCGATTCCGGACGTATGCGGTATGCCGGCGGAAAGCGCCGCGCATTTTTTGAATTCCGAACAAATTCCGTTCGAACTTGTTGGTGAGAAGAACGGGACGGTCGCATTCCAGACCCCGAAGGTAGGATCGCTTTTAGACGCTGACAAAAAAATGATACTGTATACGTGCCCGGCCGCAATTGATGCAAAGACGCATGGTGATGTCGTGGTGCCCAGATGTATCGACAAAGACCTGCGTGACGCGATAAACGCCCTGAATTTAAAAGGGCTGGCACCCTACGTGCAGGGCGCGGGAACCGTGCGTGGGCAGCGGCCCGCGTGCGGCACCCTGGTCAGGTATGCGGACAAATGCACCCTTTCGTGTTCATTTCCCGATATTGCGCAGAATTCAACGGAACTTCACTAAGGGAACAAACGGCATGCACTGGAACGAACTGATCGCGCAATTACCACTACAGGACCAAGGGAGGGCCATCCGTGGAGGTGAAGGCAATCCCGACATCGTCGATGTGACCTGCGATTCCCGCACTGTGACGCCCGGGGCGCTTTATGTGAGCATACCTGGGTTTAAGAAACATGGCGATGAATTTATTGCCGATGCCGTGGCAAAGGGCGCGGGAGCGGTGCTCTCTGAAAATGCGCAGCCTTCGTGCGGCGTGCCGTGGGCTAAGGTTGACAATACAAGAAGAATCCTCGGGATCGTCGGCAAGGCGGTTTGGGCGGTCGACGCCTCGCGGATTTTGTTCGTAGGAATTACGGGCACCAACGGGAAAACAACCACGGCATACCTGTTCCAAAACCTTCTGGGCCACGTGTTCGGAAAATCTTCGGTGTGGATGTTCGGGACCGTGCTCTATGCCACCGGCGACGAAAGCGTGCCGGCA
>JBAVGL010000161.1:0-3017 GCA_049684795.1 Chitinivibrionales bacterium
ATCAAGGACAATGTCCAATTGTCCTTGATAAAGAGCGTGGTGTGGGTCTCTTCGTGGATTATAAGCGACGCGATTTCGAAAAGGGAAAAGTCTTTCATGAAGGAATAAACGGGGTCGGAAAAAAAACCGAGCGTGCTGAACGCGTCGCCGCGCCCGACATAGGTATCATACCCTTTCTTGTCCAGCCTGCGGGCCTCGGCTTCGGCGTCGTTCCGGTCAAAATAACCCTTGTCGGGGAAACTACCGAAAAACGGGAAACGCCATTGATAGGGCGTGAAATTGTCTTTACCGGCGGCAAAAACAATGTCCACGAGGTATTTCCGGTCGACCTTGACGAACGTGGTGAAGTTGCTGTTTTTTTTAAGCCCTACCGAATCAAAAGCGAATTCGCGAACATCGCCGACCAGTGAAAAAAAACGCCGGAGGTCTTCGGGAGTGTCGGCACGGCGCCGCAGCTTTTCGATGGGAACCGAACCCGTGGTGTATTTGATGACATAATACCCTTGTTTCATCAGATAACAGCCGCTCAAACACGGCAGGCTAAAGGCGGCGGCGGCCAGACAAAGAAGAAAAATTGCTGCGCGCGGCCTGCCCGGCAATGGCATCACGGCTGGATTTTCCTGAGAAAGCGCCGGAGTTCTCCCACGACTTCTCCCATTGACTGATATCTTTTGTCAACATTCTGCATGCATTTGAAAATGATTTCGTGGAGTTTTTCATAACCTTTGGGCGGTGTGCGAGGCGCGGGTTTGGCCTGCGCCAGCTTCGCAAGGAGGTTGCGCGTGTTGGCGTTGATATTTTTCGGATGGGCCCCATAGAGCACTTCATAGCACACGACGCCGAAGGAATAAATGTCGGTGCGTGTATCGAGTGTTTCGGGATAATAAATCTGCTCCGGCGAAAGGTACCATTGCGAACCGATGATAATGCCGTCGAAATTATCGTCATAGGTCCTTACCCACCGTACCGTACCGAAGTCGCCTAGTTTGACCTGGTTTTCCAATTCGTACGATCGTCTGCCTACATGGGGCGCTTCGGCGGATATTTGAGAAGGGTCTTTCTTAGAAAAAAAGATGTTTTCAGGCTTGATGTCGCGATGAAAAATGCCCTCTTGGTGCACGTTGAAAATGATGTCGGCTATTTTCGTGATGAGAAGGGCTTTATGCCTGAGCATGTCGGGATCATTGACATAGTTTCCGGGATTTTTAATAAAATCCCGCAGCGTGGATTGCATCTGTTCCATCAGAATGAACCGATACCGGTGCGTACTGTCGAACTCGCCATGATCGTACACTTTGACTACGCTCTGGGAAACCAGGTCCGACAGGTGCTGCGACAGGTCCCATTGGACATAAGATTCATTGGTAAACCGTTTCTTGATGTCCTTGATTCGCATTTCCTCAATGGCCGGTTCGTAGCCGTTTCCCCTTCGAGGTTTCATCAGTTCGCCCCGAAGGATTTTAATGGCAAAATCATGCGCGCCGTTATAATCGGATTTTGCCCTGAACACATCGGCGAAGCCTCCCGATCCGATGTAATCGCTTATGAGGATCGAGGGCTCGTGCTTCATAAAAGTTTTCCTGATCTCGCTTATTTTTTCATCGGCGCGCCTTTTTGACGAAGGCCATGAAACCGCTTCCATGGTGAGCCTTAAGGGACGGATTACTTTATCGAGGCCGAGTTTCGGTATGTTCATATGAGATTGTGTTCCGTTTTCATTAGATCTTCGTTGGGGCACGGCGCGCCGTGCCCTTACTATTTATCCAAACTGATTTCAATCGCCATGTCCCTGATTTTTTCGAAGACTTTCTTCTTCCTGTACAAAGACCACCAGTCATACAGGAATATCTGGATGGGACGCCACATGGCCACCCACCCGACAATGCTCAACCCTTCAAGCAGGATAGTGCCCAAAGGACGGACGGACAGGAACCCCAGCACGGAACGCAGGCTTATGCAGACGATGAGAAAAACAAACCCCAGCAACAAAGCGACCCTGCCTTCATAGAGCGTTGAGTATAGTTCCCGTGTCGCCATGCTCGCCCTGAAATCAAAAAAATTATCAATTGCATAGGGTATGACTTTTGACGCCTGTTCATGGTGTTCCGCCGGAAGATAAAAAATGAGCTTCAGGCGCGTTTTAAGCGGGAATGCCCTGACCGAGTCGACGATATAGCGCTCGGCGTCATCATCAAGGTCCTTGTCACGGAAGGGAGAAGGGTCGAGGCTGTTGAAAAACTGGACCAAATTGCTTAACCTGATTTCAACCAGGAAGTATCCGTCTTCATTCTTAAAAATGGATTCCATTTTCTTCATAGTGGTTTTCTCCGCCGCTTCCTGAGTTGTTCAAGATACGCTGACCTCATCCGGGCCAGGTCCGCGTCGTACCGGCCGTCTTTAAAATCAGGGAACGACCATTCAAAAGGCCTGTATGCGCCGTCCTTGTATCGTCCCGACAGGTCGGCATATATCCCCTTGTCAAGATAAATCTTCTGCCCCGCTTCCTTGGCCGAAGCCAGCACCACTTTATTGTGGTCGAGATACCCGCAGTCGCAATTGACGGTCCTTGCGCCGCCGGTCTTCATGCGGTCTTCAATGGCGTTGCACGAAAGCTTCATGTCCACCAGCCCGGTGGGCTCCGCAAGCCGTTCAAAGGACATTATCCGGCGGAGCAAAGGGCTCCCCATTTCCGTCTCATAGTAATCAGTCGTGTCAAACAAATGATCGTTTCCCTCAAAGTCAATCGGGCCCCACTGCCCGACAAAAAGTTCCCTGGCGCCTTCCAACGCGGCACGCTCCTTGAAAAGCACGGCAATGAAAAGCTTAACTGGCGACGGCGGCAGCGGATTTGCCATAATGTACTTTCTCCAAAGCCCGGACCACGATTTCCCTTTGTATTCCCATCTGGCCCGTAATGAATTCGACCTGCTTTTCCGGGGTCAGGACCGTCCGCTCGATCCTCTGTGAATTACGGACTGCGAGCATCGTTCCCTGAAGATACTGATGACAGCCAAGAT
>JBAVGL010000162.1:0-9719 GCA_049684795.1 Chitinivibrionales bacterium
GTCGAATTTTTATTATTGCCCTGCGCAAATACCAAGGCCGTGAGTGTTTTCTTGCCGCTTGTTGTAAACGCAGCCTTAAACCAAATGGTGTCCTGATTCAGCAACGGGGTCATTTTTTTTAACATCGTGTCGATGTCAGTGTTGCCATCGGCGGAATTGTAAACCGATACCTCGATTGAATCGACGTCGGAAGGCAGGTTCGAAGTGATACCGACCCTTATCGTGTTGCCGACGGTGTCCGTTAGCGTGTCGGCGCTTATCAAGCCGCTTGAAGATTCCAGCGTCAAATAGGCTTTCGTATTTGATGGATCATATGGATTGGGCGGGGCGCTGACGCATGAAATAATTAAAAAAAGAAGGGTTACAACGGCAAAAGCCGACAAACTTACACACCGCATTGCACGTGACATACGGGCTCCTTAATTTCGCACCCTGAGCGGAGTTGAAGGGTGCAACAAGTTAAACTTTACCTATGACCCACAAAGCTTGAATGCAGAAAATATAAATTATCGCTTTTATGCGGTATGTGATGCAGATCACAAAATTTGTTTTTATTTAAAATCAACGGGCTCCCATAATTGGCCGTAATTGAACAAATCGCGGGCGACCATCATGTAAATGACCACCCGTTTCTTGTCGATTGAATTTTTCCGGGCCCGGTACATCTTGTCGCGTACCAGCGGCCCTCCGCCCCAGCTCGTGATGATGTCGACGGGAATGCAAGTGGCCGCCGCGATGTGCGCGCCCACACCGGCGCCTTTGCAATCGACCAGCTCGAACACGCCGGTAAAGCTGTCGCCGATAAGCAGTATGGGCGCATTGGGATTGTTGCCCTTAAAAAGACTTCCGTCGGGAGCATGCACCTGTTTTGCCGAAAGCGAATCCGCTGGAAATGACGTCCGGTCGGCCTCCGCCAATTTGTCAACAATGTCGCCCTGGCGCGTGAACACGGTGTCGACGACGGAATAGCGCACCGGCGTTTTTGACGCTTCGGAATACCATGCATAGCGCTTTATCCTGTCGGCAATGAGGTCCGCGGCGATTTCAAGGCCGCGGTCAGTCCAGTGGGTATCGTGCTTCTGATACAGGGCCTCTTTTGATTTCGCGTCGTCGCGCTTTGCCTCTAGAAACGCCGGAAGCAGGTCAACCACTTCGATACCGGCGCGCTGAAGGTCGCGCAGGAACTTTCTGCCGTAGGGGTTGATTATGGTCGCCGGGTCTTGAGGCGCGTTTACGGGCAGGCGCTCGAAATAAACGTCGGATTTATTGGGCACCGCCACAAAAATAAGCGAGGCATTGTGCCGCGCCAGATAGTTCCGGAATTCCACCAGGCGCGGCAATGGGTTTTTATCGGCCGCCTGCTTGATTAAATCTCCCCCGCCGAGATAATCGATCTCCTTCCGGAAAAACAGCCATCCGTCTTTTCCCATAAATCCCATCTGCGCCGGAGGGAGTGCATTGACATACGAGGCAATTGACGCCCGAAACTGCCCGTATTTTTCCGCCCACGCGGGATAATCGCCGAACGCCCTGGTTTCAGCTTCGAAACGCGCGTCGTTGGCCCTGAAATTGTCGGACGTTGCGGTGTCGATTGCACCTGGCAAGGAAACAGCGTCCGGTCCGCCGGACTGATCGGGAAGCGGCCGCCCATCTCCGGCGGCAGGTGGAAAATCGACCACAAATACGTTATAAAGTTTTTTCCCAAAGGGTTTCGCGCGGATGACCACGAGCGGGTCCTTGACCACAAGCCCTTTAAGTTCCCGCTTGAACTCTTTTTCCGTGTCTTTATTGGGCCACAACTCCTGCCCGCCAAGGTCCACAATGTCGGTATTGAGCTTGGGGTACCAGTACGACGCAAGCACGTTCGCCCAATCGACAACCTGGTCTTTTGTCAATAACTTTCCGCAGTAATCGGTCCTCATCCAGGTAATCGCCGAATCAAATACGTTCCGTGGAACGGATGAACAGTTGAGTTGTCCGTATATTTTCTTGAACCCGTCCTTGTCGTCGTCGCCGATACCATCGAGGAATTTCACCCAGGGCTTGAATTCGATCTTCACCCACAGTTCGGTGTTTTTCCCGCTGCCATGCATATAAATGCCGGCGATTTCCTGGTACGCGGGATATATCGACGCGTCCGCCCACTTCTCCCCAGAGACCTTTTGTCCGATCTTCGCGAACTCATCGGTCTTGATTGCTTCCCAGAGCCTGTTTTGAAGCGCGTCCCAGGCCATGGGCGCGTCCTTTTCCGCGTCAGTCAGCGGCGTTTGCGAAAGAGAAGCGCGTTGATTGGAAATCGCGCCGTTAAACGTGCACTCGGCAAGGCCCGGTTTTTTAGCGGGCGTCCTGGGATGCATGGGTTGCGGATCGAACCTGACCGGGTTTGCCGCGTAGGCGGCGTAGTCGAGGTTGGCCAGCGTCGGGATTTTGATTTCGCGGACCATGACGCTTGACTTTATGCGATTGAAGCCTTTGTTGAGCGTTTCAAAAGGGGCGGAATGGGCAAAATTCCAGAGAGTCAAGCAAAGGAAAATGACAATGTTTTTTTTCATGGCTGTTGAATCCTGTTTTTTATTTACCCCATCGGATATTGTATAAGGTTGGTCAGGTGTTTCCTCAAGCGCCATAGGGATGCTTTGAGGGGTCCCCGGCGCGGAGGAAATACCTGACTAACCTATCGGATTTCTAACCTGCCTAAGGGCAGATAAGTTACTGTAGTCAGGAATTATCTACGTGTGCCGCGTAGATAATTCAGACACAGTAACTAATCTTGTTTCGCCGCCAGCGGAACGTCCTTCCAGCCTTCATCGCCATACCTGAAATCGCGCTCAACGATCTCCCAGACGACGAGCTTTTTCCCCTTAAGGAGGTTCGGCCTGCGCGCAAGCGAATATCTGACCAGCGTGGACGCGCCGCCGTCGTTGACGACCGAGGCAATGGGCTGCGAAAGCTCAAGGGCCAGGTGTGCTATCCAGCCCGCGCCGCGCGGCTCATCGGTCTGGTAAATGCGCGAAAAGCTGTCGCCCAGAACCAAAACCGGGGAGTTTTTAAAATCGTCTTTATAGAGCGTGCGCCCGATCTGATTACCCACGCTGTCCCGGACGACGCGATATACCTGAAAGCATTTCGTTTTCTCCGGCGCAAAGGACGCGGACCGTGCTCGCATTTTGTCCAGTGGCAGCGTGGTCATGACCGCAACGTCGCCGGTGCGGTCCACGACGACCGAGTCAACGGCAAATTCGCACTTCCCCTGCGTGAACCACGGGTAGCCTTTGATGCGCTGCGCCACCACGCGGGCCGCCAGCTTTACGCCGCGCGACTTCCAGTGCGTGTCGGAACGCAGATACATCGAGTCCCCGGCGTTTTTATCGTTACGGCGCTCTTCGGCAAAGGGCCCGAAAAGATCCACGACATCAACGCCCTGGCCCTTCAAATCATCGATCATACGCAGGGAATGGCTGAACATCCCGGCCTGATCGGGCCGCAGTTTACGCGAAACACAGTCGGGATAAATGCTTGGTTTACCAGGGATGATCACCACTAAGAGGTCTATTCCACGTATTGCTAATTGGTCCCTGAAACGCGTAATTGCCAGGACCGGATTGTCATTCATGGGCTTATCATTGGGATCGACCGTTATGGAGCGCGGATCGCGCACATAAGGCTTGATAAGAAAATCCACGTCCGGTTTATAAAAAAACCAGCCGTTTTGCCCGAGCACGCCTTTTTCGCCGAGGTCCTTGAAAAGGTCATACCGCACGTATTGCATCCGGGGCCGGCACGCCGACGCGAAAATGGAAGTGTTTTCAAGCTCCTTTTCAAACGGACGCAGATATTTGTCGTTCCAGAAAATATGGCGGAGGTTTTTTACGCACATGACCGGTATGTCAAGCAATGTCGGCGCAGGACATTTCCGTAAGACTTCCAGCGCCTCCCCTTTAACCAATGCGGCCTCTTCCTTGCAATCCGCCATACGGCCGCCCTGCCGTAAAAGCAGGAGCGCCGCGCTCCAACGGGCGGAGATAGTGTCGTATGGCAGGAATTGCCCGGACGTGGAATCGACACGCACATGTCTATTAACGGTAAAGGATGTTTTTTTCAAATCGCTCAGACCCGCAAGCGCCTCATCCGCAACCTGCTGAGCATGCGCGCTCGCGGGATCCGGCAAGGCGTGTATGTCCTTGATCAGACTGTCGATGAAAAGCGTTTGTTGTTTCGCAAGGTCATGGATTTTCTTTGCATTGCGATACGGAGTGATCAAGGCGTCCTCCATAATGTCCAATGCCTGGATCCGTTCGTTTTTTAAACGCTCCGCGATTGCCTGCGTGACGGGCACGGAGTATATAAGCGCCAGGAAAAACCCTATGAAAATGTAAAATTTAATTCGATCTTTTTTATTCATAGGTCTACACCTCACCCCTGCCGCTTCGCGTCTTCCCGTCCCTGCCTGCGTTGCCGCTTCGGCAGGCAGGTCCTTGGCAAGGAGAGGGGACAACGGGCGAGGTGTTCAGGGAAGAAATTCTATTCTTTATTAAAATCCTGTAAATCATGATAATCCTGTAAATCCTGGTCAGAACTGAAAATATAAAAACGGGTTATAGGTCTGCGTAAACATCATGCAGAGCGCCAGGACCAGCACCGCGGCGCACAGCGCACATTTTGGGGCGGAGAGTTTTTCCACCCAGTGGTACGCCTGCAAAGGCTGCCAGACGAACGCCGCGCACAGCAGCATTTCAAAAATATGCCGTGGAGTAAATATCTCCACGCTGAGCATCGTTGAAGATACTCCCGATTGGCCCAACCCGACCATCGCCCCCCAGAAATGTACAGCCTGACCGAGGTCCGGCGCCCTGAAAAGTACCCAGCCGAACAGCACGATCACAAACGTAATGGCGGTCTGGCCCCAAACGGGCATCCAGCTATATAAAGATTTTTTCCCCTGCATGCGTTCCATGATCAGAAAAACGCCCTGATAAATCCCCCAGAAAACAAACGTCAACTTTGCCCCATGCCACAAACCACACAGGAAAAAAGCCAATACCAGGTTGAAATACGTGCGGCCCGTGCCGCAGCGGTTGCCGCCCAGGGGAATGTATAGATAGTCGCGGATAAAGCTTGACAATGAAATATGCCATTTGCGCCAGAACACGGTGATGTCCCTCGAATGGTAAGGACCGTCGAAGTTCTTCATGAACTCTATGCCCAGCATGCGCGCGAGACCTACGGCCATGTCGGAATAGCCGCAAAAGTCAAAATAGATCTGGAACGCATAGGCAAGGACGCCCCACCATGCGTTGACGAATCCAGGCTTGTCGGCGCCAAAAACAGCGTCGGCTATGGGCGCGACGGAATTCGCCAGGATGATTTTCTTGCCGAGGCCGAGGCTGAAGATGGCCACGCCGCTCGCGAACTTTGAAAGGGTGTGGGTGCGAAAGGCAAGCTGCTCGGCAACGGTGTTATAGCGGATGATCGGTCCGGCGATCAGGTGCGGGAAAAGGCCGATAAAACATGAAAACGTGGGGAGGTTTCGCGCGGGCCTGGCTTCCCCCCGGTAAAGATCGATGGTATAGCTCAGCGCAACGAACGTGTAAAAGGAGATCCCCGAAGGCAACAAGATGTTTAATATATGAAAATAATTGTGATTGCCGCCGAACGCCGCTATGATCGCGTTGACCCCGCCCATGAAAAACATGTAGTATTTGAAAAAAACAAGCAGTCCCATGTCGCCGACGATGGCGGTGACAAGAGCCGCCTTCCTTTTCCATTGCACCTGGCCCGGCTTGGTGATGATCTTGCCGCATATATAGTCCCAGGTCGTGGAAGCAAGCATGAGCACCACGAACCACGGCACCAGCCACCCGTAAAAAACATAGCTTCCGATGGTAATGAAAGTGTTCTTGGGATAAAGGCCTTTCCACTCGAAAGGCAGCGCGTAGTAAATCAAAAGAAATGTTGGAAGAAAATAGAAAATAAATATATGTGACGAAAAAACCATTCGCTGCCGTTTCGTTTACACTTCGCGGAGATTAATCGCTCACCGTAAATATGCCGGATTTGTCATAGGGCCCAGTTGCATTATACTGAATTACCCGTATGACGCATTTTGTTGACACTTCAGTAGAATTAGGCGTCCACGTCATTTCTAAAGTATCTATTGGAAATGAATGGCCTCCAAGCCCCTTTAATAATTCTGGAAAAGAATTACCGCCGTCAAGTGATAGATCGACCTCAACGCCATTGACTTTCGTCGAATCGTTGATTTTCCATTGCACCGTTACCGGGCTGCCCACCTTGAAAGTCGCTCCGGCAACCGGCTGAAGCAACTGAAGCGGCCCAGGCGGCGTGGGTGGATTAGTGCTGTTATTGCAACTCATTGCAAATGTCAACAAACCTAAAAATGTTGCGGCGCACAGCGTTTTGAATTTTTTCATTGAATAGCTCCTTAAAGAAAGATTTAATAAAACACGATTTCCCAAGTTTTCCAAAGAAACATCACACCTGCTGTCTGCCGAAACGGCAAGGCAGCAGGTAAGTCCCATTAAGCTTTCAAACGACAATAAAGTTGTCGTTCAAAAGCCAAATAGGACTAAAACATCGTGGTCTTAATGCCCAGCGCAAAGGTCCAGTTATCATCCAGCAGCTCCTTGACATCGGGCGCATGCCACCGGGCAAGCGATTTTTCATCATACGGATCGTTCGGATTGGGAGACGACCGGCTGCATATGACTTTATTAACGGCCAGATAAATCGGATATTCCGGCCGCGAGAATTCAAGCCCGTAGTGCAGCGTAACGCTCCACGCCTTAAAATTCGGATCGGGCACGGGATTATAGCTGCTTGCCGAATAATCGGGAATCCACGCGACGCCCAGGGGAATAAAAGCCTTTGCGCCGAACGAGTGCACATAGTGTTCCTGCCGCCGGTTTCCATAATAAACGGCGGCCGTAACGCTTGGAGGCGTGTACCCGCCCAAATCATTTTCACCGTAGGGTTTAAAATAATATTGGAAACGGTTTTTCTGATCGTCGGTAAGGTAGTCCCACGCACTGTTTATGGCGTTATACTGGTCCGATCCATTGTTGACGAACTGGTTTTTCCCCTTAAAATTCACGGCAAAAGGCTGGCTGTAATACGCTTCGACGATCCACAGGCCTTTTTCAACGTCGATCGAGCGGCTTATGCCCAGCGACGCATTAAAAACCCCGCTGCCGCATTGGAGCGTCGTGGGCAAATAGAGCATTTCGTTTTCCTTACCGCGTTTGATATCATACTGGCCCGTCGGAAGTGTCACGTTGAGGGACAACGCATATTCGCCTTCCATGCCGATATTTTTGGAAACATCAACCATGATATCGGCCAGCCCGCCGCTTGTTTCGGTTTTGTCGTCATAATTGGTTTGCGGTTGCAACTCACCTGTTTTCGAAACGATCGGGATGGTCAGCCCCAGATTGGTCGTCCAGGTTGGCTTTATGCTGAGGCGTGTTTTTACTTGCTGGTATTCGAAATTTTGTCCCAGGGTAACCGACCCCATTACTTCGGCGTCAATGAGTCCGCCGGTTTGCCCCTGCCCTATCCACTTGACGTCCGCGGCAGATCCTCCGGAACCGCCCGCTCCACAGCCGCCCACGCATTGCCATGGCGTCAAATTTGCCAATGCCTTACCCGGGTCGTGCAATCTTGAAAATTGCATTAAAAATGCCGTAACTAAAGCTATACACAACAAGAGTATCGCCCCTGAGACAAATATCATGGCTTTAGTTTTCATGCATTATTTCCCGATCCAAATATAGGGTCTGGATTCTATATCGAGTTTCCCTTTACCTAAGGTGAATTTTAGAAACGTCTTGGTCGCGGTATGGTCTCCTATGTTTTTAATGATAATGCCGTCGGCTTGCGCGTCGTTGATGACTCCCACGGCGGCCGCGAATTGCGGATTGTTCGACCATTCGGGAGTCTGCCATTCGCTGTAGCCGCCGTAAACCGCGTTTAAAAGGCTTAGCGGAACATAGTCGCGCACGGTGTTCGAATAATCGACAATAAAAAGGACGGAATGTTCCGCTATAAAACTATCGGGATAATCGGAGGCGCCGAAAAAGGGGTTATTCATATTCTGAACGCCGTTGAAATTTAGAAACATCATCCATCCGGCATGGGCGGTATCGGGGTCTATGGAAGGATTGCAGGTCTGAAAGCCCCGGTTAATCGGGATAAGCAACGAATTGAACACGTCATAAAAAGCGGCGCTCTCATACCCGGTGCACAGATATTGCCCACTCGCTGAAAGCCCGCCGTTCATTGGATACGGCGCAATGACCTGTGAAGGGCCCGCAACAGCCCCGTTTCCGGTCAGGTCGACTTTTCTTTTAAATGTCTGGCCGATGTTCTTGCTGACGCCTCCGGTGGTGGGTACTAAAATAACATTAGAATAAATTATATACAAACCGGTGCTGTCCTGCCACCAATGAGGTTCCGTGCCATTAGCGTCGATAAGAACGGGGGTTGCGGCAGTGTCCAGCCGCTGGATATAGGCCCCATTGATCGTGGCGCCTTGGGTCAAATAATAGGCCACGAACGAACCGTCGGGGGAAATACGCGAACGGGCGCAATTGAAACTTTCCATCCCTTTAGGTTTTTTTAATTGCTGCGGGAGAAACGCGGAATCGTTATAACTGTTATAGTCAATGAAATAAACATCGCTTACCGTTGTTGTTAGGGTAAACGCCAGTTTGACGTTTGCGGAGCCATTTCCGATAAAATTCAGCACATCGGATTTTGACGGGAAAATGAAATTTGGCGGCGGAAGAATAAATTGCGATGGTTGATAGGGAAAATTGCAGGAAGAAATCAGAAATCCCGCGCAGAAAGCGAAAAAAACGAACTTTACTATTTTTACCATGCTTTACTCATGCCATTAAATCGATGACCGGAATTATTATTATATCGTCCCCGACGTCCAACCGGCAATGGTGGTCCGGAGGCAGGCGTGCTCAAAAACGCCATAGTGATTATTATAAATATAAGGCATACCATTAATAATTGTCGCAAAAAAAATATCCCCAACGCTGAACCATCCGGCTGGTTTGGCGATAATGCCAAATATTGGTATCCTTTTTGCTTTGATTAAGCTTTATGAGAAGGGTTACCGATACTTATTTTTATTTATCATTTTTAAACACTCACCCTTAGAAAAGGAAGGTTGTTTCCATGAAAAAGCGGTTTTCCAAAAACATTGGCGGTTTTGCATTGTTGGTTTTCTTGGCTGGAAGCGTTCAAGCTTCGGATTGGGCGACCGGCGAGGGAAGCTGTTATTCAAAGAACAGTAAGGAAGTCAGCGTGGGATTGAGCATGTTCGATTTCGGTTTTTATGCCGCGTATGACATGGGCTTTCACGACGCCATATCCGGTGGCATAGTGATGGGATATAACGGATATTCCGATTCATGGTTCTCATATGGGGAAGTTCCCGTACTTGTCCGGGCCGCATTTCATCCCTTTAACCTTGTGGCTTTGAAAGATAAAATCAGCGTCCGCGATAAACTTGACGTATATGTTGGCCCATCGATGGGCTATGAAATCGGCTGGGTTTCATGGAAAGACGGGGCAATTGCCGGGGAAACTTTGGGGACTTATGGCGGGTTTATTTTCCGCGAATA
This sequence comes from Chitinivibrionales bacterium, assembly GCA_049684795.1. GTDB lineage: Bacteria > Fibrobacterota > Chitinivibrionia > Chitinivibrionales > FEN-1185 > JBAVGL01. Next base: position 9,654 of record JBAVGL010000162.1, read on the forward strand.
CATCGGCGTTCGATACTTCTTTAGTCCAAAAATAGCAGTTACAGCGGAGGACTGCGCAGGATTAGG
>JBAVGL010000163.1:0-12734 GCA_049684795.1 Chitinivibrionales bacterium
GGTTTCAAGCGCCGCCAACTCCTCCCAAAGAGCTTTTGGCAATCTGTCTCCAAATTTCTTATAATGCTCCCTGATTGTATTTATTTCTTTTTTCCATTCACTTGCATCGACTTTGAGCAATTCCACCATGTTCTCCCTTGATATGGAAAGGCCTGAAATATCAATACCATCAGGGGTTGGAACAAATCCTATGGGAGTTTCCAGCGCTTTGCCTCTTCCTTCGGTCCTTTCAAAGATCCATTTCAGCACACGGCTGTTTTCTCCATAACCTGGCCAGAGCCATTTGCCGTCCGCGGTTTTGCGGAACCAGTTGACGTAGAAAATCTTCGGAAGCTTGTCAGGAGGGGTCTTTGTCCCAATCTTAAGCCAGTGGCTGAAATAATCTCCCATATGATAACCGCAGAAAGGAAGCATGGCAAAAGGATCGCGCCGAAGCTCCCCTATTTTTCCTGTCGCGGCGGCGGTCATTTCAGAGCCCACGATAGACCCTAGAAATGTCCCGTGCCGCCAATTGAAGGCCTCATGGACCAGCGGGACGACGCTTGGTCGGCGGCCTCCATAAAGAATGGCTGAAATGGGAACGCCCTTTGGGTCTTCCCATGAAGCGTCGATCACGGGACATTGTCCCGCTGGCGTCGTAAAGCGCGCGTTGGGGTGGGCCGCGTTTCGCCCGCAGTCCGGGGTCCATTCCTGTCCTTTCCAGTCAATAAGCTTATCGGGAAGGTTATCGGTCATCTGCTCCCACCACACGTCGTTGCCGGGAGTCAATGCCACATTGGTAAAAATCGAATTCTTTGTCATGGTAAGCATGGCGTTGGGATTAGAATCCATTGACGTGCCCGGCGCCACGCCGAAAAAGCCGTATTCCGGGTTGATGGCATGGAGCCTGCCGTCCGTGCCGAATTTCATCCAGGCGATGTCGTCTCCCACGCATTCCACTTTCCAGCCGGGAATTGTGGGAATGAGCATGGCGAGGTTCGTCTTGCCGCATGCGCTGGGGAAAGCGGCGGCCACATATTTTTTCACGCCCTTTGGAGAGGTAATGCCCAGTATAAGCATGTGCTCCGCAAGCCAGCCTTCGTCACGGGCCATGACCGAGGCAATGCGGAGCGAAAAACATTTCTTGCCGAGGAGCGCGTTTCCCCCATAGCCGCTGCCATAGGACCATATAACGCGTTCTTCAGGAAAATGGACGATATATTTCTGGTCGGGATTGCATGGCCAGGGTACGTCGGTCCGGCCTGTTTCCAAAGGCATTCCAACCGAATGAAGGCATTCCACGAATTTCCCATTTGCCCCTAAAACGTCCAGCACGGCCTTGCCCATGCGTGTCATGATGCGCATGTTTACCGCCACGTAAGGCGAGTCCGAAATTTCGACCCCGATATGGGATATGTTCGAACCGAGCGGCCCCATGCTGAACGGGATCACGTACATGGTCCGCCCCTTCATGCACCCTTTGTAGAGCGCCTTAAGAGTGTTTTTCATTTCAACGGGATCGCGCCAGTTATTGGTCGGTCCCGCGTCGTCTTTGTTCTTCGAACAAATAAACGTGCGGTCTTCCACGCGGGCAACGTCGGCCGGGTTTGACCGGCAATAAAAGCTGTTAGGCCGTTTTTGGGGATCGAGCCTTGTAAAGGTGCCGCCTTTTACCATGAGATCGCACAGCGCGTCGTATTCCTTCTGCGAGCCGTCGCACCAGTGGATTGCGTCAGGGGTGCAGAGGTCGGCCATGTCTTTAACCCATTTGTCAAGTTTCTGATTCATGCTCATGATGTTCCTTTCATTGCCCTACATTAGGTTCTGTAGGTGAATTATATACGCGTTTAGCGTAGATAATTACCCGAACAGAACCTTATCTGCCCTTAGGCAGGTTAGTGACTAAGTTTAACAGCCAAGTTTGAAATTAGCTATAAAAAAAAAGACCCCAGAAATACCCGCTGCCGCGGTATTCCGTTGGTCTTCACTTCCGAAACGCCCTTAGTCACTCTTAGCTTTTGAACGACATTTTTTGTCGTTTGAAAGCTTAGAGTGACTTATCTGCCCTTCGGCAGATCCTACTAAGTTCGTTCAGACTTGAAAAATAAAACCGAAGGTTTCAGCACAGACTGCCATGCGACCTATATGACAACCGGCATCGTACAATGCCTTTTTCATATCCGCCGCAATTATAAAAATAACAAGTATTGAACTTTCTATCAAGGGAAAAACATTGAAAACCCGGTTTTACCACTTAACCCGTTGCCTGTCATATCGTTACAAGTGATGTTTTCTGGCAGAAAGCGGTTTTTTCCGCGGCCCATTGCAAAAAAACGCCTTCGCTGGTATATTTAATGTAAGAAACCAGGGAGGCGCGCATGCATGAACTCAATCAAAAGCTCAAAGTCGTCAATGCCGACCGCTCCAGCAAGTTCTTTTTAATCGCTTCAGTGATTTACCTGATCGGGGTAGTGGTTTCTTTGCTTGGGCTGGTCAAGGTGGCGTTGGGATAGAAGAAATCATCGTTCATTTTCTTGATTTCATCTTTATCCGTTTTTGTTTGGAGGCGAAAAACCGATCTTGATCTTTTTCGCCGGAGCGGGAGGCGGGGCAAGTAATTGGCGAATTGCATCGAATACAATCTTGAAGTTGTGATCGTACTTTCTTTCCATGCCATCAAGCTTCCGACGGATATCCAGAACTGTCATTCCTAACCGTTTAACTTGGACAAATGCCCTCATGATATGAATATTGGCTTCAATGGCTACTTCACTGGTAAGAACGCCTGAAAGCATTGCAACACCCTGTTCGGTAAATACGAATGGAAGATATCGACGACCACCGTAACTTGAGGTCGCAATTTGCGACCTCAAGTTATAATATTCTTCTTTTGTAAGCTGAAACATGAAATCCTCTGGAAACCGCTTACGATTCCGACTCACCGCTTCGTTCAAGCGTTTCGTGGAAACTTGATAAAGCCCGGCAAGGTCGCTATCAAACATGACAGCTTTCCCGCGGATATGGTAAATGAGATTTTTAATCTCAGCGTGTGTCAATGGATGAGACACCACTTGGCTTTCTTTCTGGATTATCCATAATAATCGGCTATTATGTCTGCTGTTTTTACTTCAATTCCACCATTTTCTTGCTCGAAACAAAATCCCCCACTTTCAGGCGATAGTAATACGAGCCTACGGCCATCATTTGCCCATTGTCCGTCTTGCCGTCCCAGAGCGCCGAATACTCCCCCATTTTCTGCGGGCCATCGACCAGATTGCGCAGGAGCCTTCCATCGGAGCTGAAAATCTGGAGCTGCACGTTTTGCTTTTCCGGAACATAGTATTCGATGTTCGTGGAAGCTACAAACGGATTAGGCGTATTGCCGATGAGCTTTGCAAGCTTTTGTTTCGCCACAGCAGGCGAAATTGATTTAGCCATTGTTGGGCCGGAACCCCAGATTTGGAGGGAGTATGTTGTAGCGGCATTAGGATGAAAAAAAGATTTGACACCCCAAAATTCCGGGTGCCCATCATGATCCAAATCATATACCCCGCATATACGAAGACTGTCAACTTCATATTTTATTATGCTCGTTTGAACATTGATAAATAAAACATCGATTGAAGATTGAGCGGGAATAAAAACCAATTCCTTTGTACCATCATTATCTACATCAAAAAAACCGTAAATTGCACCTAATAGAAAAGTTTTGGAATAATTTTGAAAATTAACCGTGTATTTTAACGATCGAGAAGCGCAATCATAAATTTTTAAGTCTTTTATCATGCCGTCGTTTGAGATTTCAGGAATGATGATATCGGAAACTCCGTTATTTTCAATATCATATTCGCCTCCCACATTATGCGGAAAAATAGTTTCTCCCATTGTCGCCCCCGAAATGCTCCCGTCAGTTGGTATATAGCTTGGCAAATTAGGGAGTAACGCCAAACTGTCGATTTCCCATTCCAAATGAAACCCCTGCCCAGCAGATAGCGTCGCCATTGTCAAGATCATTCCAACAATTGCCGCTGCTCTTGATTTTACATTTGAGAACATTTTGCGGACCTCCTTTTGATTCATTGTGATCTTCTTGATTCCCTTGATTTTATAATAAAATCACAATTCGGACAATGTTTTAATCATGGTAATCCTTTAATCGCAAAAATCACCAGCCTACGCTGCCGCTTCGGCAGGCAGGCAATTCAGACCTTGTTATTATCCTGTTAATCCTGGATATCGTGATTCAGACAACCTTCACTCCCACTCCGGTTTTTTATCAAGCGTAAAGATGATGAGCCGCTCGCCGGTTATTGTGCTGATGTCGGAATGCAGGCTCTTGACCTTGCGCCGGGTGATGCTCTTGACGATGGATTCGAGTATGGCGCGCCCGTTTTCGATGAGTTCGATGCGCACCTGCTTGATGAGCTCGCGCGCCTTGGCATTGCGCTCCGACTTGACAAGGCGATATTCGGCGCGGGTAAGCACGCCCTTGAGCCTGACGATGATCATATCGTCAATAATGTACGTTTTGGTTTCCAGCGGCCCGCGGCCCATATATTCCTTTTCGAACCGCGTGACCGCTTCGCTGATTTCCGCCTCAACCTGGCCCTTTGATTTTTCTTTTTTTCCGAGCATTTGTTTTCGGCCCTTAATTAATGTCTGGAAATTATCGCTAAGTATGTGTAAAATATATATAAAGGACGTTATTTTATCTGTTATCATTTGTGCAAAGCAATTATTTTATTATGTTTACATTTATCCAATATTTTTTCTCCGGTTCCCGTTTTCAAACATGTTCGCGCCCTCCTTCTCTCGCGCGATAAGGAAGCCGTTCCGTGAAACAAGGCAATTTCTTTTCTCCTCAACGCGACGACTTTAACGGCCTTTCCGTTTTCAAGGCGTTCATCATCGGTATTATTTCCTTCGGCATCCTGATCGTGATGTTCCGCATTGCAGTGGTGTTTTTTCATTCATGGACCGTATTCGTCGGCGCGGCTTTCGTGATCGCGCTTCTGGTTTCGGCCCTGTTCTATTGGTTCAGGTGGTATGTGGCCGGCTATGTGCAGAAAATGGAAAAAATCATGCTCACCATTCGAAGGGTGCAGAACAAATCCAACTACCTCGACAGCATTCTTCAGGACTCCACCGATATAATTTTTACCACCGACATCGACGGGTTTGTCCTAAAATTCAATAAAGGGTCCGAACTGCACTTCGGTTATACCCAGGAAGAAATCGTGGGCACGCCGCTCAAAAGCCTCTTTGTCAATGAAGCCGACGAGCGCAAGATCCTCGGCGTCGTGCTGCTGTCGAACAAATCCACCAACGAGGAAATCCCCATGAAGACCAAGCAGGGTGAAATCATCCTGCTTAACCTGAGCATCTCGGAAATGAAAAACGATTACAACCAGATCATCGGGCTCGTGGTGACGGCAAAAGACATAACGGAAAAGAAAAAGCTCGAAATGGAGCTTGTCAAGAAAAACGAGCTTTTGGGCAAGCTCGCGATCACCGACGGACTGACCGAACTGTTCAACGTGCGCCATTTCTGGGAACAGCTTATAAAGGAACTGAGCAGGCTAAAACGTAACCCCCAGCGCAAGCTTTCGCTGGTAATGATGGACATCGACCATTTCAAGGAGCTCAACGACAATGAAGGCCATCAAGTGGGTGACACGGTGCTCAGGTCGCTGGGACAGGTAATAAAAGCCTGCATCCGTAAAGACGTTGATATGGGGTTCAGGTACGGGGGCGACGAATTCGCGCTCATACTGCCCGATACGGATAAAATGCAGGCCAGGGTAGCCGCGGACCGCATCCAAAAACAACTGGGGGCATTTAAGTTCGGAAGGATCAGTCTTTCCATCGGCATCGCGGAGGCGAAGCCCGGGGACACGGAAAAAAGCCTGGTCAAGAACGTTGACGAATGTCTCTACACCTCAAAGCGGGAAGGCCGTGCGAGGATCACGGTTGACCAGGGTTGATCCCTTTTGGGTTTTAAGCAACATTTTTGCCGTTTGAAACCCTACAGAGAGTTATCAACCGCTTGCTGATTGCAGGTTAAATACATTAGAATCGCCCCTGAGGCGGCTACATTGAGCGATTCAACTTTTTTGTCATTAAACGGTATCCTTATCACATCGTGAGCAATTCCCAAAGTTTCCGGAGAAATACCGGAGCCTTCATTTCCGAGGACCATTGCCAGGTTTTCAGCGGCCGCAAAAGGCCTCGCTTTCCCAAGTTCGCCGCCTCGAATGTCTGCGGCCACTATCCTGAAGCCTCTGGACTTAAGCGCTTCCAGGATGGTGCGATAGGCGGACGTTCTGCGCAGCCACATCGATCCCATCGCGCCGCAACTGGCCTGCACGGCCTTGGGAGAAAACAGGTCGGCGCATTTATCACTGCATACGATCCCCGTAAAATCAAATGCCGCGGCGCTGCGGACAAGCGTTCCCGCGTTCCCCGGGTCCTGGATGTCTTCTAAGACCAGGATTTTGTTTCCGCATACGGGCGGTAATTCCGCGCTGGCGCAATTATCAGGCATCGTTACCACGGCAAGAGGGCCGGAAGGATGTTGCGACAAACCAATTGAACGAAACTGGGAGGACGTAATGTAACGGAAAGGACAAGTGGGCCCCGGAATTTCTTCCATATCCTCAGAATAAATAATTTCGCTGATTCGATAGCCGGCCACCTGCGCGATTTGCTGGATTGCCCTTTTGCCTTCGACCAGAAAAGCCCGCGCATCATCACGGCCCTTTGAAGTGTGAAGCGATTTGTACCATTTCAACGGTTTTAAAATTTGACTTCCTCCTTAAAAACGGGCAGATACAGATTGAGGAGCCGGACACGTTTGAGCGTTTCTGAATTATATACGAAAATGGAACGTTTGCGGGCACCGTATTTCGACTCGGCGGCCTCATCCTGCCGCACAATGATTTTGGATGTGATGAGTTCGTCCACCGCATCAGGGTCGATAAATCGTCCTTTTCCCGCTTTTTCCATTTCAAGTTCAACCTGAGCCCGCCCTACGGAAAATAAAGAAGCCTGGATTTTCCTTCCGCCTTTTTCCCCGGCGGCAAGTACCAAGTCGATGAGCTCATCGGCTTTCTCGGACATGCCTTCGCCAACAAGGGCGCTGCCGCGCTGCTTTGAACGCAGATAGTTCATATACAATTGGAGAACTTCGATGTTTTTCAATACAATGTATTCCTGACCGGCCTCATTTTTCCGGATCATAAGCATATCTTTTAAAATGAGATGAAAGAGCACGTTTTCAGCCTCCAGGGAACCAAGACCCATTGTTGCATAAATCAATTCTTTGGCCCTGGACAGCGAAACGCAGGTCATATCGTCTTTTTTAAAACCTTCGTTTTCAGCCAAAAGAAGCAGGACCTTGATGGCTCCGGCAACGCTTTTATGCACAATATCGTCGCTGGTTTTTTTCATGGTGTCGCGCAGGCGCTTGACAACCAGTTTTATGATATTTGTCAACCATGACGGGGTCCGGGCAAGTGTCTGCATGAAAAGGTTTTCATCGATTATCGTTGCCACGACCTCCTCAATCACCTGTCCCGTCGCCGCACGCGGTTGATGGTCTAAAAGCGACAGTTCGCCTAAAACGCTGCCGGGCCCCAGCACCGCAAGTTCAATGGTATTATCGCCCTCCTGTTTTAAAATCCTGACTCTGCCGGAGCGCAGGATATACATTTCCGTGCTCGTTTCGCCCTCAATAAACATGAGGCTCCCGCGCTTGAAGGTCTTTTCATTACGCCGCGTAATGTTCTTGTTTGTGCCGATTTTTGAACTGTTCATGAGATTTCCTTTTCAAAACGCGGCACCCACTCTTTGATCTTCTTGATCCTGCCGAGGACTTCTTTTTCAAAAATGAGCATGGCATCGTTATTTTCCGACGGCATAATATTAATAAGATTTCTCCGCTTCAGGTCCAGAAGGCTTTTTTCCAGATGGTCGCCGTTTTTATTTTCCAGGTCTTTGACCAGGGACGACTTTAAAAGCGTCGTTCCTTCTTCGGTGTCCATTCCTTCTTTCTGGGAAACATAGACGATATTGCTCAGCACGGCTATGGCTTCTTCGGGGATATTGATTTCTTTGAAAGTTTTCTTCTGGCTTTTCAGTTTGAGGTATTCTTCCCATAATTGCAGAATTTCAAGATCGCTTATGCACAGGTGTTTTTTATGCGCTTGGTCCTCCACGATGGAAATTATTTCCCTTTTTTCAAGGTTGGAAAGGACCGTTATCGTTTCTTTTTTCTTGAGCCTGCAAACATAATGCGACTCAACAATCACCTGATCGTAATCCAGGGCCAGTTGAGATGAGAACTCATATTTATTTCCCGGCAGGAGAAGCAGGACAAGCGCCGCGATGCCTCTGTCCTTATCGCGCAGCGTCGCCTGATCAACGCGTTTATTGGCGTCCCTCAGTCTGCTGACCACGATCCGGATGATGCTTGTAAGCCAGATAGGCACGCTTTTAAGCGCGGTCTGAAATGTTACTTCATTGATGACGAGGAGTTTCGCGGTTTCAAGGCATTTGACCGTCGCCGACCTGGGCATATTGTCAAGAAGCGACATTTCACCGATGATCCCGCCTTTTTCAACGGAGGCAAGTTCAATATCGCCCTCCGGCGTGTTCTTATAGATTCCTAGTTTCCCTTCCTGAACAATGAACAACTCCCTGCCCTTGGCGCCTTCTTCAAAGACGACCTCCCCGGGCTTATACGTTTTAACGTTGAGCTGGACCGGCCGCTGGCCCGTCTTAAGTTCCGCGGATTGATCTGACACATGCATGGGATTTTCTGCAGTATGCAAGAGACGAAGGCGTATCCGGCGTCGCCTGTGTTAAATAAAGTACATTAAAAAGGGAAGATAGTGCCCATATCTTCCCTAAAATAATACAATAATATTTCCGGCTTGGAAAGACTTATTTCTTTTCCTTGATACGTGTTGATTTGCCGCTGACGCTGCGCAAGTAAAAAAGCTTAGCGCGCCGGACTTTTCCCCGTCGGATGATTTTAATGTTCGAAATCATCGGCGAATGCAAAGGAAACGTCCGCTCGACATACACATTACCCGAAACTTTGCGGACCGTGAACATTTTTCCCATCCCGTTTCCATGTTTTGAAATTACAACCCCCTGATATGGTTGCAACCGTTCCTTTTCACCTTCTAAAATCCGCAGCGACAGCGATATCGTGTCGCCCGGTTTGAATTCCTCTTTGTTCTCGGTGAGAAATTTTCTTTCGACGTTTTTTACAAGTTCCTGTAGCCCTGACACGGTTACCTCCTCTTGTTAATTTCAATCTGGATACCCAGGACGCCCCTTGTGACCCTTGAAAATCCCTGAGTTATCAGACGGGGTATGAAAGGTTTACCTGGATTGTTAATTAATTTATTTCATTTTTGCCTTGATTTTCTTGTTCCTTCTTACGATATTCGTCCCACAGATCAGGCCTTCTCGCCCTGGTAAGTTCCATGGACTTTTCAATCTGCCATTTTCTGATGTTTTCGTGGTGCCCGGAAAGCAGAATTTCGGGAACCTTTGCATGTTCAAATTCTTCGGGGCGCGTATACTGCGGCGGACTGAGAAGACCGTTAAAAAAAGAATCGACCTCGGCGCTGTCGCTGTTTCCAAGGACGCCGGGTATAAGCCTCGTAATCGCATCGACGAGCGCCATTGTGGGTATTTCCCCTCCCGACAGGACATAGTCGCCGATGGAAATCTCCCGGTCAACGTGCCGGTCGATGACCCGCTGGTCAACGCCCTTATAGCGTCCGCACAGCAGAATAAGCGCCTTTTCCCGGCTGAGTTCCTCAACAATCCGGTGGTCCAGCCTCTCGCCGTGCGGCGTGAGAAAAACCACCTTGGGCTGCAATTCCTTGAGCCGCTCAACGCTGGCCTCAATGGCGCGCGCGAGGGGCTGCGGCTTAAGGAGCATTCCCGGATCGCCGCCGTAGGGGTAATCATCAACGATCTTGTGCCTGTCATCGGCAAAGTCCCTGAAATTGACAAGCCCGATCGATATGAGACCTTTCTCACGGCCCCGCTTGATGATACTGTCCGAAAACGGTCCCTCGAACATTGCCGGAAAAAGTGTAAGAATTTCAAAGAACATAGATTAACCCACAAGGTGGATAAGTCTCTGTACGCAGGAATTATATACGCTGGACGCGTATATAATTCAGCTACAGAGACTAACTTGCCTAAAGGCAGATAAGTTACTCTAAGCTTCCGAACGACAAAAAATTGTCGTTCAAAAGCCAAGAGTAACTAAATTATCTGCTCAAGCGCCGACTCCGAAATGATTATGCATGTGTTGTCCCGGTCGATTTTCTCAATAATGCCCTTGCCCAGGGCTATTAAAACGGTTGATCCATCCTCTTTTCTGACGTTCAAGGCGTTCATGGTCGGAAAGTTTTGCACCTCGGTCACAATCCCGATCGGTTTACGGGTTCCGGAGGTAACGACCGTCATCCCTTCAAGTTCATAATGATAGTATTCATTGCCCTTCAGCGGAGGAAGTTCATTTTTGTCAAGAAACAGAAATCCCCCGCGCAGCGTTTCCGCGCTGTCCCTGCTTTCGATTCCCTCAAACCTGCAAACATACCCTCGCGGGGACGCTTTTATTTCAATGAGAGCCACCGCGCTTGTTTGCGACTCGCCCGGGCCTATCAGGACTTTACGCGGAGGGGAAAGCCCGGCCAAAACCGTGCCGAACCCATCCACATAACAGTGCCCTTTCAAGCCGAAAGGCTTACGCACCTGGCCTATGGCAATAAGCTCCGCATTCATTATGCGGTCTTTTGTTCTTCACCTTTTTTCACGATTTTTTTCGGCTTGCGTTTACGGTCGGGCAGACGTTCAAGGTTCATATTCTCTACGGTCAGTCCTTTTTTCAGACCTTCGCGCTTTTCGTAAAAGCGGTCCTGTTTCAAAAGATTGTGGATGGTTTCCGAAGGTTGCGCGCCCTTTTCGAACCAGTAGGCGACCCGTTCGGCATTGATGACGAACCGCTTCGGGTTCTGTTGCGGGTTATACGAACCAAGGATTTCCAGAAACCGACCATCCCGTTTTTTATGGCCGTCAATGGCCACGATGCGAAAACGGCTCACATTTTTCCGCCCGGTCCGGGCTAAACGGATTTTTACTGTCAAAAGGCACTCCTTACATAAAATGATTTAAGAAAAATAAATTTATTCGTTAGTTAAAATCAGGGTAATCCTGTCAATCCTGTAAATCCAGGTCAAGAAAAGAAACTCTTTAATGCCGCCTCCTGTCCGCGGCGCGGCATCATTTTATTCATCCGCTTCATCATTTGCTTTATCGAATCGAACTGCTTTAAGAGTTTGTTAACGTCCTGCACGCTTGTGCCGCTGCCCGCGCTTATTCTGCGGCGCCTGTTACCGTCGATGATAATCGGCCTATCGCGCTCCTCCATGGTCATCGAATTGATGATCGCCTCAATTCTGGCCAATGCTTTATTGTCAATATCCGCGTCCTTAAGCTGGCTTCCGACACCCGGAATCATGGCCAAAAGTTCGGAAAGCGGCCCCATTTTTTTGATCTGTTGCAGCTGGTCCAGAAAATCCTGGAGTGAAAAAATACTCTTCCTGATTTTTCGTTCGAGCTTTTTGCTCTTTTCAATGTCAACGTTTTCCTGCGCTTTTTCGACGAGCGAAACAATGTCTCCCATGCCCAGAATGCGCGAGGCCATGCGATCGGGATAAAACAATTCGAAGGCGTCGGGCCTTTCACCGACTCCGATGAAATGTATCGGGACGCCGGTCACGCTCAGGACCGACAAGGCGGCGCCGCCGCGGGCGTCACCGTCCATTTTCGTGAGGACGATCCCGGTGAAATTGATCTCTTTGTAAAATTCCGACGCCACCGTAACGGCGTCCTGGCCAGTCATGGCGTCGGCAACGAAAAAGATCTCGTCGGGTTTGGTCTCCGTGCAGATGTTTTTAAGTTCCGTCATCATTTCGGGATCGATATGCAACCGGCCCGCGGTATCGATAATGGCAAGCGAAATCCCGTCACGCATTGCCTGTTGCAAACCGTTTTTGCATATCTCAAGCGCCGAAGCCGAGCGGTCGACATATACGGGCACCCCAAGCGATTTGCCGAGGGTTTCAAGCTGGTCTATTGCCGCGGCCCGGCGGGTGTCGCCTGCGATAAGCATCGGACGGTGCCCCTGCTTGCGGAAGTACAGGGCCAGCTTAGCGCACGCGGTGGTTTTTCCCGAGCCCTGAAGGCCCGCCAGAACCACGATATTGAGGCGGTTGGTATGAAACCTGAGGGTTTTCGCGGAACTGCCCATGAGCGCGGACAGTTCATCATACACTATTTTAACGAACTGCTGGCCGGGGGTGATACTCGTGAGCACGTCGCCGCCCATGGCCTTTGCGTGGACATCGGCGGAGAATTTTTTAACGACGCGAAAATTGACGTCGGCCTCCAAAAGCGCCCGTTTGACGTCGCGCATCGCCTCGGAAATGTTCTCCTCCGAAAGCTTGCCCTGGCCACGGAGCTTCTTGAAAATCGATTCAAATCGCGTGGTAAGTTCTTCAAACATAACGTTTCAAATCGAAAAAGACCAAAAAAATCGCCTTGGCATAAAATATGGAAAATTTATTAAAGATACTTTCTGGAAGGGGATTTTGACAAGGATGTTAGATTCTGTAGGCGAATTATATACGCGTTTAGCGTAGATAATTACCCGTACAGACCTTATC
>JBAVGL010000164.1:0-5618 GCA_049684795.1 Chitinivibrionales bacterium
AAATTATCGAGGATGTTCGCCAGGGCGTGTATATCTATCGGGATAAAAAGAAAACGCTTTTTTTTGTTTTTCTGGCTACGATGTTCATCCAGTTATTGCTTGTCGGAAGCACATGCCTCGTGCTGGCGGGGATTTCAGGGAAATGGTTTCCCTTCGAATGCCTGGCCTATGTTCCCCTTATTGAAATATTGAGCTTATCTATACCATTAACGCCAAGCGGACTGGGAATTCGTGAAGCATTAACAAAATTGATGTTTCAGCAGATCGGCCTATCCAACGAACAATTAGGCGTTTACATCGTTCTCGGTTTGTTGTCAATAGTGCTGAAATTGGTCGGTGGCGTCCCGGTTTTATTTAACTTACTGCGAAAATCAAACTCACAAGGAAATCCGCCGCAATCACGTCAAACCGAATAGCATGCAATCCTTCGAATTAAATAATCGCTTTCTTTTTGCAAATAAAATACACCGATCTGGCAAACGTGTACTGTAATTTTGCGGTGTAGATATTTTCAATTGCGAATAGTTTTCTGATCGGATGCATTACAAGGAAAAACAATCTAACCGCCAGATTACAGAATATTCCCGGAAAATAATTAAACGGACCATAAATAAAATGAAACTCTTCCAATACAAAACCCGAATCAATGAGCATTTGCGTAAGCCGATTGCGGGTCGTGACAAAGCTATGTGAATAATCGGCATCAAAAAATGTCGGGCCAAAATCAAGGAAGTCGGGACATATTAAAAAAAAATGCCCGTTTATTGTCAGTACCCTCCTGATTTCATTTAATAACGCCTGCGCTTCCTTGACATCCGTCATGTGTTCCAATACATGGATGGCAACTACGACGTTCTGGGTTTCATCTTTTTCCAACAGCGGCGGAACTGATTTTGCATGGACCAAAATGCCATTGTGATTCATGCGCGCGGCTAAAACCGGATTGGGTTCATAACCGGTATATATATACTTGGGATGAAGGTTCCTCGCGATCGGCCCTTCGCCAGTCCCTATTTCCAAAACGCGATCGCCCGGTTGCATCAAGCCTTTTATTGTATCGGAATTTCTTTTTGCAAAACCTTCGTTCCATTTTCTGCTCAGTTTTGTTACTTTTCTTTGCGAGTAAAAATCGTAAAAAGCCATGGTATCACCTTTTCAGTTTAATTGTTGCTTAAAATCCTCGATACTTCGTTCCAAACGTCATCCACCGTTACGCTTGACAAACATTCCATGTGAGCGCAGGTCCACGGAGTGCAATCGGAGCATTGATATTTCTTCGACGTCACCACGATTCCTTTGGGGCCCCACGGTTTCCATAGTTCCCATCGGTCCATGGGATACCGGTTGCCGAAGACCGCGATGGTCCATGTTCCGGCGCTCGCGGCGATATGCATGGGGCCCGTGGAATTTCCCACGAACGCCAGCGTATGTATGAAAAAACTGACGAGCCCTTCAAAATCCAATTCATTGATCGCAACGATCGGTTTTAAGGAAGCCGCCTTTAAAACTTCTTCAATGACCGTTTCATCGCCCTTGCCGCCCAACAGCACGACCTTAAGCCCCGCACCATGCGCTTTGTCGACAAGAGCGCCGAATCTTTCCGGCATCCACCGGACGCGGGGCGAATACGATCCGGGGTGGACCGCGAAGACCCGGTCGCTCGCCATTAACCCGTATTTTTCGCACAACCTTGCGTATTGCCGCTTGCCCGACTGTGTTTCTTTAATTGGAAACGACGGCCGGTTGTCCAAAACGCCGAGGGGGGAGAAAAGCCTGAGATTGTTTTCAACCTGATGACGGTTCGCGCGGCCGCGGTCGTCGTCAAAACCATGGGTCAAAAGAAACCCGAAGCCTTTCGCCCTCCAGCCGATGATCCACGACGCCTTTGTCGCGCGCGCCAACTGATACGCGTACTTCGCGGGGTGCATCACTACCGCGACGTCGTAGCGATCGCTTTTGAGCAGTTTGCCCGTCGCTTTTAATTGTTTCGGATTGCTTATGTCGACCTTAATGACGGTGTTCCATCCCTCGTAACAATTTAAAAGCGCCGCATATTTTTCCTGCACCACATAGTCGATGCGCGCGTTTGGGTAACGCGCGCGGAGCGCTTTGAGCGCAGGCGTGGAAAGGATTATGTCGCCGATCCTGTCGGTCCTGATCAACACTATCCTGCTTACCCTTGAAAGATCCAAAGATTGCCGCTTTGGCCGGTACAATAAGCGCCCTTTAATATCCCTGATCTTGAAGAATAACGAGCGCAGTTTGAGGCCCCATGTAAAGTACACGGCGCCTCCCGCGCCTGTAAATTTGCCGTGTAGTATTTTATCGTATAACGTAGGCATAATGAATATTTATTGACGCCCCCACCTCAACCCGCTCTTCGAGCACCCTTCTCCTTAGCAAGGAGAAGGGATGGGGATGAGGTAAAAGGGAATGGGGGCAAGAAATATTACCAGATGAATTGAAACTATCAGGCTTTTCTCTTCCTGGCCTTTTTAATTCCTTCAAATACCCAATACAATCCCAACAAAATCATTAGCGGGAACGAAACCATTTCGGCTTTTTTCAGATACAGCGAATGAGGAAGCATTTCGATGACATGATCTCCCTTGGAAATATTTATCGCCATCCACGAAAGGTCCGACCTGTAGACCTTTACCGGTCTGGAATCCACGCGAACTTCCCAACCGGGATAATATACCTCGGATATCCTTAAAAAACCGTCCCGCGAAACCGTAACCGCCGCCCGCCTGAAATTGGGCGTGTATTTTTCCCAGCGCACCGAAAGCGGCTTGTCGGTTCCTTCGGCAGTTTCCATGCCGGAAGGCTTCCGGTCGGGTTCCTTCATTAAGGCCACGGTTTTTCTGATATCGTACCTGTCCGAATGCAGGGCATCAACAATCTGAGAGCTGTCCATGACAAGGTAACCGGGCGCAAACGAAATGCGGCCGAGCGCGCCCTCGTTTTTAATGGACAAAAGCTGTTCGCCCTGGCGAAGGAGATAATACTTGACATTGGCGATATTCAGGAAAGCGTTGCCGGTCTTCATGTTTTCGGGAACAAGATATTGCCTGCCGTTTGCCATGGTTCCGACAAGCTTGTCGAAATAATTCCTGTCCTGGTTGTCGCCCCTGAATTCCCGGTACCAGCGCAGTTCATTGTCGTGGAACCCGCCGACACCCTCAATTCCATGAATGCCTTCGCCGCTCTGCGGAAGGGCGCCGGGCAGAGAAAAACACCGGAACGGCTCATTGGTCATTTCATTTTTCAGATCGACGAGCGCCTGTTCGGAATAAAAATACGGCGCTGGACTGACAACCTGGATGAACTGCGCGTCGACACGCATGGCGTCAATGAGTCCGATAATCAATACTGCCGTGCAGAAAACGTATTTGTTGACTTTCCCGGTAATGACCCCAAGAAAAAGGAGCAGGGCTGAAACCGCGAAAAACCACCATAGCCAGAGGAACGGCACGAAATTTTTCGTAAAGTTCGCCTCGAAGACCCTTGATTTCTGCGAATCGGACAGCGACTGGCACACCGGCTGCAAAAGCGCCGTCACGGCGCCCTGAATGGAAAACAGGAGCGCCGCGGCGGTGATCCCCGACAGGGCGATATATAAGCCTTTTTTCCACTTTTTCCTGCGCTCTTCCGAAAAGCTTAAAAATTCGCCGGCCATAAGGTCCTTGAAAAACAGGCCTGACAAGAGCGCCGCGCCAAAGGAAAACCAGAACATGATCATGCTGCATGCCCGGAATTTTTTCACACCGGGAACGATGTAATAGGCGATATGGAAAACCGGCGTATGCGCGCCGAGCGAAAAAAGGAGCGACAGGCCGCAAATCGATGCCCAGAATATTCGCCAGGGCCTGGCTTTCTGGAAGACCGCGACCACGGCGAACAAGGTGATCATCGCTCCCGCGTATTCGCTGTTGAGTTTGAAGGGGTTTTCTCCCCAGTAATTATTGAGCGTATTGACGAATTCGGGCACCCACATGGAGATGGCTTCGGGCCAATGCAGGGACCACGAAGCGGCATAATCGAACCCGCGCTCCACGCCGCGGACGGAAAACGCGTCCTTAATGAACAAATATGAAGGCAGCAGCTGTATCAGGGCAAGGCCCAGCCCGCCCATGACCGAACCCCAGAAATAGGCGGAGACGGGGACAAGCGAGGAAAGCTTCTTTTCTTTCAGGTATTTGAGAACGACAAAAAGCAGCCAGTAAAAAAACAGGCCCCACAAAACAAAGTACGACATCTGGACATGCGACGTATAGAGGCAAATGGCTATGCCAAGGGCAAGAAACGTCGCCGTCAATAGTTTTGGTTTATCAAGCAAGGACTTGAGCATCCACACCACGAAAGGCAGCCATGCGATTACGAACATTTTTCCGTCATGCCCCGGATACACGTGCGACACGAATTCGGGGTTCAGCATATAGAACACCGCCGCTATAAACGCGACAAACGGCGAAGCTTTAAAGCCCTTGCGCATGAGAAGAAAAAAGAACAACCCGGCAAGAAAAACATGGAACACCAGGCGCATTCCGAGCGCGCGGGGCACCGGCATAAGGCTGAAAAAAACGAACGACGGAGGGTAAAACGCGTCACCGAACATCGCGTCGATGGTCGGCATGCCGGAAAGCCGCGGGCTGAACCAGAGAGGAAATTGGTGATAGGCACCGATGGAAGTTTTATAAAAAACCTTGGCGTCGAGCCCGCCGATGGTATCGGACCCGAACAGCATTTTATCACCATCAAAAAGGAACGCCGCAAAGAGAACGGTCACGATAACGGCAAGTCCGAATATATAAACGGAGCTCCGGCCAAATATTCCCTTTAAGTCAATTTTCTTCATTTCCGTTTCATTGCTTTTGCCCGTTTTCTTTTCCACCAGTCCTCCTTTATAAAAACCGTTCAACATCCTTTATGTTTTCGACATCATAGTCTTCCGGCGCATACGCGCTTTTAATAATAATACATTTGAGGCCGGGCAATTTTATCCGGTCGGATTCCTTGTCTCCGACCATAAGCGATCGTGAAAGGGAAATATCAAGATCCTTCGCGGCTTGAAGAAACATGCCGGGATTGGGCTTGCGGCAGTCGGAATCCCTGCGGTATTTTTCGATAATGCCATTTTTATGAAAGGGACAATAATAAAACCCCGCGATTTCGATTCCCCGCTCGCGAAACTTTTCCTTCATCCAGGTATGCAGGTTATCAACGTCTTCTTCCGTAAAATAGCCCTTTGCCACGCCCGCCTGATTGGTCACCACCACGATCAAATATTTCTTTTCGATGGCCTTCCCGCAGAGGCCGAAAACGTCTTCGTTAAAGACAATGTCCTCCGGTTTGTGGGGATAGGCCTTATCGACGTTAATCACGCCGTCCCGGTCGAGGAAAAGCGCTTTTTTCATGGTGCTCATCATTTAGTATTTTTCTGACCTCACCCGGCCTTGGTTCCTTCGGCTTCGCTCAGGAAACATGGCCCCCCTCTCCTTAAAAAAGGAGAAGGGAAGTTAAGAATGCATTAAGTTCATTAAAAAATATGTCTAATACCTGTTCCTTATTAAAATAAGGTATATTAAAATCTTCCCTTAAGCAGAATAGTACAAAAT